>NZ_CAUPYL010000049.1:0-14604 GCF_963515265.1 uncultured Frigoribacterium sp. | reverse complement strand
GCCCTGCGGCAGGCGCCCGCCGCGGCGTCGCCGTCGGAAGCGACGCCGCTCCAGGCCGCGAGCCCGAACGCGTCGACGGGGTCGCACCGGGACGGCTCGTCGGCCCGCACCCCGGCGGCGAGGTCGACGAGGTCGGCCGTGCTGGCCGAGAGCAGCGCGTTCACAACGACCTCCGCAGGCCGAGCGCCCGAGCGACGTGTCCGTGGCCCGGCACGTCTGCCCCGTCGAGGTCGGCGAGCGTCCACGCGACCTTCAGCACGCGGTCGTAGCCCCTCATGGTCAGGGCGCCCGACTCGAGGGCGCGGTCGATCGGTCGGGTCGCGGACAGCGGGAGGCGGCGGCCCGGGGACCGCAGCCAGGTGCCCGAGACCTCGGCGGTGAGCCGCCACGGGGTGTCGGCGAGCCGGGCGGCAGACCGACGCCGCGCTTCCTCGACCCGTGCCCGCGCCGTCGCCGTCGTGACGACCTCGGCCGTCTCGGCGAGGCGGAACTGCGCCGAGCTGATGCGGGCGACCTGCAGCTGGATGTCGATCCTGTCGACGAGCGGACCCGAGAGCTTGGCGTGGTAGCGCCGCCGCTGGATCGGCGTGCAGACGCAGTCGCCGTCCCGGGTGCCGTGCTGACCGCACGGGCACGGGTTCGCGGCGGCCACCAGCTGGAACCGGGCCGGGAACCGAGCGACGGCGCGGGACCGGTGGATCACCACCTGCCCGGACTCGAGGGGCTGGCGGAGGCAGTCGAGGACGGACTGCGAGAACTCGGGGGCCTCGTCGAGGAAGAGCACGCCGCGGCTCGCCCGGGTCACGGCGCCCGGGCGGATCACGCTGCTGCCGCCGCCGACCATGGCCGCGGCGCTCGACGTGTGGTGGGGATCCTCGAAGGGCGGACGTCGCTCGAGCTCGCCGTCGACGGGTCTGCCGGACAACGAGCGGACGGAGCTGACCTCGAGTGCCTCGTCGACGTCGAGGTCGGGCAGGAGGCCCGGCAGACGCGCGGCGAGCATGCTCTTGCCTGCCCCCGGCGGGCCCACCATGAGCAGGTGGTGGCCGCCGGCCGCGGCGACGACCAACGCCTCCACGGCGTCGGAGTTGCCGATGACGTCGCCGAGGTCGATGTCCTGCCGCCGAGGGTCGTCGACCCGCGGCCTGCGGATCGCGTCGACCAGCTCGGGGGCGAGGTCGGCGCCGTGCCGGATGGCCGCCTCGCGCAGGCTCGCGACCCCGACCACGGTGACGCCCGGCACCAACGACGCCTCGTCGACCGCGTCCGCAGGCACGACGACGGTACGCACGCCCGCCCGACGGGCAGCGAGGACGGCAGGCAGCACGCCGTCGACCGGCCGGACACGACCGTCGAGCCCGAGCTCACCGAGATGGACTGCCGCCTCCACCGACTGCGCCGACACGAGGCCCGACGCCGCGAGTGCCGCCATGGCGATGGCCAGGTCGAACGACGAGCCGTGCTTCGGCAGCGACGCCGGCGACAGGTTGACCGTCAGCTTGCGCGCCGGGAGGGCGCACCCGGCGTTGCTGGCCGCCGCCCGCACGCGGTCACGAGCCTCGCCGAGCGAGGCGTCGGGGAGCCCGATGATGACGAAGGCCGGCAGGCCCGGGCCGATGTCCGCCTCGACCTCGACGAGCGCACCCTCGAGCCCGAGCAGGGACACGGCCCTCGTGCGACCGACGCTCACGCGCCGGCTCCCCGCACGTGCGAGATCGCGTCGTCGGCCGGGGTGCGGCCGAGGACGACGCCGACGACGTCGATGCGCACCCGCCTGCCCGTGCCGGGGTGCGCCTCGAGCCACGCCCCGGCCAGTCGCCTCAGCCGGGCCAGCTTCACGGGCGTCACCGCCTCGAGGGGATGACCCCAGCCGATGCCGCGGCGCGTCTTCACCTCCACGAACACGACCTCGTCGCCGTCGAGCGCCACGACGTCGATCTCGCCCTCGCGGCACCGCCAGTTCAGCTCGACCACGGTCAGCCCCTGGTCCGCGAGCCACCGGGCCGCGAGCACCTCGCCGTGCCGACCTGTCTCGTCCTTCTTCGCCATCTCGACCTCCTGCACGGACTGTGCCGGAGGTGGGGTCGAGGTCGCGGGTCGCGGACGGAGCCCTGGGGACGGGCGCCCCGCTTCGAGAAGTTGGGGAGGGACGAACTACTCGTCGAGTGCGAGTTCCTTGGGCAACTCGAGGTCGCGCGCCGTGAGCTCCTCGACGTTCACGTCCTTGAAGGTGAGCACGCGGACCGACTTCACGAAGCGGTCGGAGCGGTAGACGTCCCACACCCAGACGTCGGTCATCGTCAGCTCGAAGTAGAAGTCGTGCTCGGTGTCGCGGCGCACGAGATCGACCTCGTTGGCCAGGTAGAAGCGCCGCTCCGTCTCGACGACGTAGCGGAACTGCGACACCACGTCCCGGTACTCGCGGTACAACGCGAGCTCGACCTCACGGTCGTAGTCTTCGAACTCGTCCTCGTCCATCGAGAAGACATCCTACGCGGCTGCGGACGAGCAGCACGCCGAGGACGACGCAGGGCAGCCGGTCGAGTCTCAGTGCAGCCAGGTGAGCCGGTGCAGGGGCGACGGCCCGAGCTCGCCGAGGGCCGCGTAGTGGGCCCCCGAGCCGTAGCCCTTGTTGCCTGCCCAGCCGTAGCCGGGGTGCACCTCGTCGGCCTCGATCATCATGCGGTCGCGGTGGACCTTGGCGATGACGGAGGCGGCGGCGACGGAGGCGCAGTCACGGTCGGCCTTGACCCGCGTCGTGATGCGGGGCACCGTCGTCAGTGCCGGGGACAGGTAGTCGTGGTTCCCGTCGAGGACGACGACGGAGCTCATGATGCCCACGCCCGCCTCGTGCAGGGCCGTCAGTGCACGCCGTCCGGCGAGGCCGAGGGCGGCGACGATGCCGATCCGGTCGACCTCGTGCGCCTCGGCCAGCCC
This sequence comes from uncultured Frigoribacterium sp., assembly GCF_963515265.1. Classification (NCBI taxonomy): domain Bacteria; kingdom Bacillati; phylum Actinomycetota; class Actinomycetes; order Micrococcales; family Microbacteriaceae; genus Frigoribacterium; species uncultured Frigoribacterium sp. The sequence goes on along the minus strand of NZ_CAUPYL010000049.1, from coordinate 11,667 downwards.
GACCGCGTGCGCCTGCACCCAGCCCGTGGCGACGGGGTAGAGCGCCTCGCGACGCTTCTCGCTGAGCAGCTTGCTGTCGCGCAGGCCGAGGGGCATCTCGCCGCACTCGGCGTGGACGGCGCTGAGGCCGACGGCGACGGGGCCCGCGATGGCGCCGCGGCCGACCTCGTCGCAGCCGATCACCCAGGTGGCACCGCGGGCGTGCAGCTCGCGCTCGACGTCGAGGGTGGGATCGACGACGGCCATCACTCGCCGTCGCGCTCGGTGCCGCGGAAGACGTCGGGGTAGTCGCCGAGCCACGTCCACCGAGTCGACGGCCAGCTGATCACGAAGGCCCGGCCCACGACGTCGGACATCGGGACGAAGCCCTGGCTCGGCGTCTCGCGGTTGTACCTGCTGTCTTTCGAGTTGTAGCGGTTGTCGCCCATCACCCAGAGGGACCCCTCGGGCACCGTGACGGAGAAGTCGTCGCCGGACACCCGCGTCTCGCCCGGAGGGAACTTCACGTACGGCTCTTCGATCGGCACGCCGTTGACCGACAACTGTCCGTAGTCGTTGCAGCACTCGACCGTGTCGCCCGGCAACCCGATGACCCGCTTGATCAGGTGGTCGTTGCTGTCCTGCGCGCCGAGGCCCACCTGGGTGAGGAACCACGAGAGACCGTCGGAGACCGGGCCGCCCGAGGCGGGGGCGACGGGGGCCGTGCCCTCGAGCCAGCCGCCGGGATCGGTGAAGACGACGACGTCGCCGCGCTTCACGTCGACGAGGTCGGGGACGAGCTCGTTGACGATGATGCGGTCGTTGATCTGCAGCGTGTCCTCCATGGACCCGCTCGGGATGTAGAACGACCGGATCAGGAACGTCTTGATCAGGAACGAGATGAGGAGCGCGGCGAGGAAGATGACCACCACGTCGCGCAGGAACGTGCCGATGCCGCGCTTGCGGTCATCGTCACGACGGGGGCGGCGCAGACGGCGCCGCAGGGATGCATTCGTCAATTTAACCGCCCGAGCTCCCCGCCATCGTACAGGGCGGGGAGCTCGGTGAAGATCGTGCGACGGGTCAGTTGTCGCGCTTCTCCTTGATCTTGGCCTTCTTGCCGCGGAGCTCGCGGAGGTAGTACAGCTTGGCGCGACGGACGGCGCCGCGGCTGACGACCTCGATGTGGTCGATGACCGGCGAGTGGACCGGGAAGGTGCGCTCGACGCCGACCTGGAAGCTGACCTTGCGGACCGTGAAGGTCTCGCGGATGCCCTCGTTCTGCTTGCCGATGACGACGCCCTGGAAGACCTGGACGCGCGAGCGCGTGCCCTCGATGATGTTCACGTGCACCTTGACGGTGTCGCCGGCACGGAAGTCGGGGACGTCCGAGCGGAGGTTGGCGGAGTCAACCGCGTCGAGGATGTGCATAGTCGTTCGCTCTCTGCAGCCGCCACAGGTCGACTGCCGTTCGTGGTGGGTTGCCCACCATCTGGTGATGAAGAAGACGTGCTCTGGAGAGGCAGACTCCCCTGAGGCAGAGTCGTGCCCAGGCACAAGCGTCAATCATGCCACAGCTGCGCGCCCCGACGCCACCGCAGGCGGTACGGCGCCGGCGCTACTCCCGCGGCGTGATGCGGATGACCCGGTCGGAGTCGCCGGAGGCGAGCCCTGCGGCGCGGGCGTCGACCCTGGCTGCCGTGGCGACCCGGTCGAGGTCGGCCAGCGAAGCCGCGACCCGGCGCCGCGCCTCCGCCAGGAACTGCCACACGGCGGCCGCGAGGAGGCCGAGGCCCCCAGCCACGGTCACGACGGCCGACAACCCGAAGAGCGCGCTCGACAGGTCGAGGTCGCCACCGGGCACGACACGGGTGAACGCCGACGACGCCGAGGAGGCGGCGGACCCGTCGACGAGGAAGAAGCCGAGGGCGAGCTGAGCCGCCCACGTGAGGGCCAGCAGACCGGCGTCGACCCAGGACACGGCTCGGTCGTCACGGACGCTGCGGCGAGCGATGACGACGCCCGCGGCGATCGCCTGGCCGACGAAGAGCAGCGGCACCAGCACGAGCTGCCCGAGGACCTGCAGCCCCAGCGGGACGCCGAAGAAGGCCCGTCCGAAGAGCACCCACAGGGGCAGCACGAAGACGGCAGGCCAGAGGAGGCGGTACAGGACTCGACGGATCGCCATGCGACGAGGCTACGGGCGCCCGGCGGAGAACTGGCTGCGAAGCCGGGCGAGGCGCGGCCGAGGAGGCGCCGTGCTCAGTGGAGCAGGTCGGGCCGCACCCGCCGGGTCCGCTCGACCTGCTGCTCGTGACGCCACGAGGCGATCGCACCGTGGTTGCCGCCCATCAGGACGGGCGGCACGTCGAGCCCGCGCCACGAGGCGGGCTTCGTGTAGCTGGGGTACTCGAGCAGGCCGCCCTCGTGGCTCTCCTCCGTGAGGCTCTCGGGGTTGCCGACGACCCCGGGGACGAGACGGCCGACGGCCTCGATCATGGCGGTCACGGCCACTTCTCCCCCGTTGAGGACGTAGTCCCCGAGGCTGATCTCGCGCACGGTGACCCGTGTCGCCGCGTGCTCGACGACCCTCTGGTCGATGCCCTCGTAGCGCCCGCAGGTGAAGACGAGGTGCGGCACGGCGGCGAGCTCGCGCGCCAGCGCCTGGGTGAAGGGCGTGCCCGCCGGCGACGGGACGATGACCGTCGTCGTCGCCGGGTCGGCTGCGTCGCCGAGCACGTGGTCGAGCGCCTCGCCCCACGGCTCGGGCTTCATCACCATGCCAGCGCCGCCGCCGTAAGGGGTGTCGTCGACGGTGCGGTGCCGGTCGTGGGTGAAGTCGCGGAGGTCGTGCACCGCGACGTCGAGGAGGCCCTGCTGCCGGGCCTTGCCGAGGAGCGAGATGTCGAGCACGGAGAAGAACTCCGGGAAGATCGACACGATGTCGATGCGCACCGCGTCGCCGTCAGTTCTCGTCGGCGGGACGTGCTGCGTCGTCGGAATCGCGCGACGCCGGCTCGGCCTCGGCCCCGGCGTCAGCCGTGTCACCGTCGGCGGTGTCGGCCGTGTCGCCGTCGGCCGTGTCGGCCTCGACCGTGTCGTCCGCGAGCTCCTCGAAGAGCCCGGGAGGCGGCGTCACGGTGACGACCCCCGCCTCGATGTCGACCGAGGGCACGAGAGCGCTGACGAAGGGCACGAGGACCTCGCCGTGCTCCGTCTCGACGGCCAGCAGATCCTGTGCGGGCAGGTGGTCGACGCGCGCCACCGTGCCGACGACGACGCCGTCGCGCTCGACCCGGAGGCCGACGAGCTGGTGGTGGTACCACGCGTCGTCCTCGTCGGGGAGCTCGTCGAGATCCTGGTCGACCCAGAGGATCGCCTTGACGAGGGACTCGGCCGCGGTGCGGTCGTCGACGCCCTCGAAGAAGCCCACGGGGTGGGCGTTGTACCACCGGAGCTCGCCCAGGGTGAGGGTCTTGCCGCTCCACTCACTGGTCTCGGGGACCTGCAGGGTGAACGACGCGCCGGGCGTGAAGCGCTGCTCGGGGGTGTCGGTGAACAGCTCGAGCTTGAGCGCGCCCTTTAGGCCATGGGCCTTGGTGAGCCGCCCCACGCGGAGCTGGGTCTTGTCGGTGGGCGCCACGGCTCAGGAGTCGCTGTCGACGACGTCGACCCGGACGCGCTTGCCGTCGGCGATCGCCGTCACGAGCGTGCGCAGGGCCTTGGCGGTCCGGCCGGAACGGCCGATCACACGCCCGAGGTCGTCGGGGTGGACGTGCACCTCGAGCACGTCGCCGCGGGGCGACGACGACTCGACGACCTGCACCTCGTCCGGGTGATCGACGATCCCCCGGACGAGGTGTTCGAGTGCAGGTGCGAGCACTGACTACGCCTCGGTGGTCTCGGCGTCGTCAGCAGCCTCGGCCGGGGCCTCGGCGGGCTCGGCCTTGGCGGGCTTCTCCGACTTCGGCACGAGCACGGGCTTCTTCTTCTCGTCGGCGACGAAGGACTCCTTCGGAGCCTTGGTCTTGACGGTGCTGACAGCGTCGGCGTCGCCCTTGAAACGGCCCCAGTCGCCCGTGAGCTTGAGGATGGCGGCGACCTGCTCGGAGGGCTGGGCGCCCACGCCGAGCCAGTACTGCGCACGCTCGGAGTCGACCTCGATGAACGAGGGCTCCTCGGTGGGGTGGTACTTGCCGATCTCCTCGATGACACGACCGTCGCGCTTGGTGCGCGAGTCGGCGACGACGATGCGGTAGTACGGAGCACGGATCTTGCCCATGCGCTTGAGACGGATCTTGACAGCCACAATTCTCCTGTGTGATGTGATGTGGGCGAGTTGCTAGCCGTGAGCGTGGGGGCACACTCGGCTCGAAAGCTCTATGAGGTCTGGCGGTCACCTGATTAGAGGGTCGGACGACCGAAGACTCGACCCACCATTGTTGCAGACCGGACTGCCGATCTGCCAATCCCTCGAGATCGTGTCGGCGGACCCCGACCGCGTGCGGCTGCCAGGATGGTGCAGCCGAGGACCGGCACCCCCGGCGAGAGAGCAGGCACCATGCGCATCGACTTCACGAGCTCCGAGCCGTCGACCCTCGGCGTCGAGTGGGAACTCGCCCTCGTCGACCAGGGCAGCGGCGAGCTCGCGCCGTACGCCCCGGCCGTGTTGGCCGACCTCGCCCACCTCAACGACGACGGGCCCGAGCGCCTCACGGGCGAGCTGCTCACCAACACCGTCGAGGTCGTGACGGGCGTGCACCGGCGGGTCTCCGACGCCGTCGACGACCTCCGCTCGACGATCGACCACGTCCAGTCGAGCGCCGACCTGCTCGGCGCCGACCTGATGTGCGCGGGCACGCACCCGTTCAGCCGGTACGCAGACCAGGACGTCACCCCCGACAAGGAGCGGTACGCGACGCTCATCGACCGGACCCGGTGGTGGGGCCGCCAGATGATGATCTGGGGCGTCCACGTGCACGTCGGCATCGACTCCCGCGACAAGGTGCTGCCCGTCCTCAACGGCCTGCTCACCTGGCTGCCCCACTTCCAGGCGCTCACGGCGTCGAGCCCGTTCTGGGTGGGCGAGGAGACGGGCTACGCCTCGAACCGCGCCCTGATGTTCCAACAGCTGCCCACCGCGGGCCTCCCCCCTCAGTTCGGCGCCTGGGCGAACTACGAGGAGATGGTCGCCGACATGACCCACACCGGGGTCATCGACGACCACAGCGAGCTGCGCTGGGACATCCGTCCGTCACCGAAGTGGGGCACCCTCGAGACGCGCGTCTTCGACGGGATCTCCACGTTCGAGGAGGTGGGGGCGATGGCCGCCCTCGTCCAGTGCCTCGTCGACGACATGTCCACCAAGCTCGACCAGGGGCACGAGCCCGCCCAGATGCAGCCCTGGTTCGTCCGCGAGAACAAGTGGCGGGCGGCCCGCTACGGCATGGACGCGATCGTCATCCTCGACGCCGCGGGCGACGAGCGCCTGGTGACCGACGACCTCCGCGACCTGCTCGTCGACCTCGAGCCCGTCGCCGAGCGCCTCGGCTGCCTCGACCAGCTCCGCGGGGTGGACACGATCATCGAGCGCGGCGCGAGCTACCAGCGCCAGCTCACCGTCTCCGCACAGCACGGGGGCGACCTGCGACCGGTCGTCGCGTCGCTCGTGCGCGAGCTCCGTGAGGGGATCGCGCCCGCTTCGTGAACAGCAGGAGGCGCGGGTCGGCCGACCCGCGCCTCCTGCGCGCTCCAGGGCCAGCGCCCCGGACCGGCCGCATGCCGCGGCCGAGCATCTTCTGCAGCGACGCCAGCTCTTCTTCGGTGGGCGCCTTGCCGGCGCCGCCGCCGAGGCCGAAGCCCGAGCCGCCCGCCGAGCCGCCCGCGGCGCCTGCCGACCCGCCCGACGCCAGGGCCGCGTTCTGCGCGGCGCGCTTGGCGGGGTTGCCGGCCTTGGAGCCCTTCTTCTTCGGCTGCTGCTTCTTGCCGCCGTAGGACGCGCCGGGGATCGGGCCCATGCCGGGAACCTGCGGCACGCCGCCCTTGGCGACGGTCTTCATCATCTTCGAGGCCTGCTCGAAGCGCTGCACGAGCTGGTTCACGTCGGTGACGGTCATGCCCGAGCCGCGCGCGATGCGCAGACGGCGAGAACCGTTCAGCAGCTTCGGCAGCGCCCTCTCCTGAGGGGTCATCGACTGGATGATCGCCTCGGTGCGCACGATCTCGCGCTCGTCGAAGTTCTCGAGCTGCTCGCGCATGCCCTTGGCGCCGGGGAGCATGCCGAGCATGCCCTTGATCGACCCCATCTTGCGCAGCTGCTGCATCTGCTTCAAGAAGTCGTCGAGGGTGAAGTTGTCGGTCGCGATCTTCTCCGCGACGGCCCGGGCCTCTTCTTCGTCGAAGGCGCCCTGCGCCTGCTCGATCAGCGAGAGGATGTCGCCGAGGTCGAGGATGCGGCTCGCCATGCGGTCCGGGTGGAACGGCTCGAACGCGTCGAGCGTCTCGCCCGTCGAGGCGAACATGATCGGTCGGCCGGTGACCGAGGCGACGCTCAGCGCCGCACCGCCCCGCGCGTCGCCGTCGAGCTTCGACAGCACGACGCCCGTGAAGTCGACGCCCGCCTGGAAGGCCTTGGCCGTCGCGACCGCGTCCTGGCCGATCATGGCGTCGATGACGAAGAGCACCTCGTCGGGATCGATCGCCTTGCGGATGTTCGCGGCCTGCTTCATCAGCTCGGCGTCGACGCCGAGACGGCCCGCGGTGTCGACGATGACCGTGTCGTAGACCTTGTCGCGGGCGAACTTGATGGCCTGCTTCGCGACCTTGACGGGGTCGCCGACCCCGTTGCCCGGCTCGGGGGCGAACACGGCGGCACCCGCCTGCTCGCCCACGACCTGGAGCTGCTGCACCGCGTTGGGGCGCTGCAGGTCACAGGCCACGAGCAACGGCGTGTGGCCGTCCTTCGCGAGCCACTTGGCGAGCTTGCCGGCCAGGGTCGTCTTGCCCGCGCCCTGGAGGCCCGCGAGCATGATGACGGTCGGGGGGTTCTTCGCGAACTCAAGGCGGCGCTGTTGCCCGCCGAGGATCTCGATCAGCTCTTCGTTGACGATCTGCACGACCTGCTGCGCCGGGTTGAGGGCCTTGTTCACCTCGTCGCCCAGGGCGCGGTCGCGGATCTTGGTGGTGAACGCCTTGACGACCTCGAACGCGACGTCGGCGTCGAGCAGGGCGCGCCGGATCTCCCGGACGGTGCCGTCGACGTCGGCGGGCGTGAGCTTGCCCTTGTTGCGGAGGTTCTTGAACGTGTCCGCGAGGCGGTCAGAGAGGGTTCCGAATGTGGCCATGGTGGCCTCAGCTTAACGGACCGCGAGACCGGTGCCCTGCGGACTAGCCGATCAGGTTCTGGACGAACACGTGGGGCGTGAAGCCCGTGAGGTCGGCGATGCCCTCGCCCTGGCCGACGAGCTTGATCGGGATGCCGGTCTGCTCCTGCACGGCGAGGACGAACCCGCCGCGGGCCGAGCCGTCCAGCTTCGTGAGGACGAGCCCCGTGACGCCGGCGTGCTCGATGAAGGCCTGAGCCTGGGCCAGGCCGTTCTGGCCGGTCGTCGCGTCGAGCACGAGCAGCACCTCGGCGATCTCGGTCTGCTTCTCGACGACGCGCTTGATCTTGCCGAGCTCGTCCATCAGGCCGGACTTGGTCTGCAGGCGGCCGGCGGTGTCGATCAGGACGATCTCGACGCCCTCGCGCATCGCGTACTCGACCGTCTGGAACGCGACCGAGGCAGGGTCCTGACCCGGCTGCTGTGGCCGGACGATCTGCGCGCCCGCGCGCTCGGCCCAGGTCGCCACCTGCTCGACCGCGGCGGCCCGGAAGGTGTCGGCCGCGCCCACGACCACGGACCGGTCGAAGTTGCGCAGGAACTTGGCGAACTTGCCGATCGTGGTCGTCTTGCCGACGCCGTTGACCCCGACCATGAGCACGACGGCAGGACGGGCGCTGAGCTTGAGCGTCGAGTCGAGCACCGACAGCCGCTCCTCGAGGGTCTCGCGCAGCATGCGCTTCAGGTCGGCCGGGTCGGTCGTCGCGTAGCGCTGCACCTTCTCGCGCAGGTCGTCGACGACCTGCTCGGTGACGTCGGGACCGAAGTCGGCGCCGATCAGCGCCTCCTCGAGCTCGTCCCAGGTGGTGTCGTCGATCGTCTTCTTCGCGAACATGCCGCGGAGGGCACCGGAGAGGGACCAGGGGGAAGCCATGGGCCACAGCCTAACGAGCCGCACGGACAGCACGGGCCGCGCGGACTCGTTCTCGCCCCGACGACCGCCCGGACCGTTGCAGTGGATGTAAGCTCAGCGGGTTGAAGGGGAGTACTCCCTCGCGGTGCCATCGTCAATACGGAAGAGACCGATCTCGACCCGGTGCGCCGGTCCTCGATCGTCCAGCTGAGTTGGACGGCCGTCTGGGCGGAAGAGACCTTCAGTACCCGTCGCGTACTGGAGGTACACCATGGACGTCCACTTCCTCACCTGGGCGATCACCATCGCCGGAATCCTCGGGTTGTTGATCTTCGACTTCTACAGCCACGTCAAGACCCCGCACGAGCCCACCATCCGCGAGTCGGCCTTCTGGTCGATCGTCTACATCGGCATCGCGATCCTGTTCGGCGTCGGCGTCGGCGTCTTCTCGAACTGGACCTACGGCGGCGAGTACTTCGCCGGCTGGATCACCGAGAAGGCGCTCTCGGTCGACAACCTCTTCGTCTTCCTGATCATCATGACGAGCTTCGCGGTGCCGCGGATCTATCAGCAGAAGGTGCTGCTCGTCGGCATCGCGATCGCCCTGATCTCGCGTGGCCTCTTCATCGCCGCCGGCGTCGCGATCATCGACAACTTCTCGTGGGTCTTCTACCTCTTCGGCGCCCTGCTCTTCTGGCTCGCCTACAGCCAGGTCCGCGGCGGCCACGACGAGGGCGACCAGGCGGACAGCAAGCTCATCCGCACGCTGCGCCGCATCGTCCCGACGTCGGACGACTACGACGAGGACCGCCTGACGACCAAGGTGAACGGCAAGCGCCTCTTCACGCCGCTGTTCCTGGTGATGCTCGCCATCGGCCTCACCGACGTGTTGTTCGCGCTCGACTCGATCCCCGCGATCTTCGGCCTGACGCAGGAGGCTTACATCGTCTTCACCGCCAACGCCTTCTCGCTGCTCGGCCTCCGCCAGCTGTACTTCCTGATCTCGGGCCTGCTCGAGCGACTCGTCTACCTGGCCCAGGGCCTCGCGGTCATCCTCGCCTTCATCGGCGTGAAGCTCGTGTTCCACGCCCTGCACGTCAACGAGGTGCCGTTCATCAACGGCGGCCAGCCGATCGAGTGGATCCCCGAGATCCCGATCTGGTTCTCGCTCGGCTTCATCCTGCTGACCATCGCCGTCGCGACGGTCCTCAGCCTCCGCAAGACGAAGCGGGACGGCATCCCGAACAAGCTGCCCGCGACGACCGCCGAGGCCGACGAGCGCTAGGGCGCAGGAGGCGGTGCGCGCGTCCACGGGACGTGCGCACCGCCTCCTCGGCTCCGCTGCAGGACAGCCACACCGCACCACCGCACGACAGCGGCACCGCACCACCACGACCGCGACACCAGGACGGAAACACAGGCACATGCGACTCGAGCTCATCCGACACGGACAGACCGACTGGAACAGCCAGGACAAGCTGCAGGGGTCGTCGGACGTCCCGCTGAACGACACCGGTCGCGGGCAGGCCCTCGAGGCCGCACGCGTGCTGGCCGGCGCCGAGTGGTCGGCGATCGTGTCGTCGCCGCTGATGCGGGCCCGCGAGACGGCTCAGATCATCGCGGCCGAGCTCGGCATCGAGCTCGGCGACGCCTACGACGAGCTGATCGAGCGCGACTACGCGTCGCGCGAGGGCTGGGTGCCCGACTCCCCCATCCCGGATGAGCCGAACGAGTCGTTCCCGGACATCGAGCCGCGGGAGTCGGTCGCCGCGCGCGGCCTCGGCGCGCTCGAGATGATCCGCGACACCCGCCTGCCCCTCGACGGCCCCGACGCTCACATCGTCGTCGTCTGCCACGGCACGATCATCCGCTTCACCCTGGCTGCGATCATGGGCGCCGAGGTGCCGCACATCGAGAACGCCGCCGCCAACACGGTCGAGTGGGACGGGTCGGCCTGGAAGGTCCTCTCGATCAACGACCGCTCGGTCTAGGCCGCAGAGCCCGTCGAGGCCGGCGCACGCCGTCTAGGCCACGGAGCCCGTCGGGGCCGCTGCCCGCTCCCCCGGCGCGCGGTCGGTGACGACCCGCTGGCCGACCACGGCGCTCACGCCGTCCTGCCGCATCGAGACGCCGTACAGCGCGTCGGCGATCTCCATCGTGCGCTTCTGGTGCGTGATGACGATGAGCTGGCTGGTCTCGCGGAGGTCCTCGAAGATCGCGAGGAGACGGCCGAGGTTCGCGTCGTCGAGCGCCGCCTCCACCTCGTCCATGATGTAGAACGGGCTCGGCCGGGCCTTGAAGATGGCGATCAGCAGCGCGACCGCGGCCAGCGAGCGCTCACCGCCCGACAGCAGCGACAGGCGCTCGATCTTCTTGCCGGCCGGACGCACCGTGACCTCGATGCCGGTGGCCAGGAGGTCGCCGGGGTCGGTGAGCAGCAGCGACCCGCTGCCGCCGGGGAACAGCACCGGGAAGACCTGGTCGAAGGCGGCCTGCGTGTCCGCGAACGCGCTCGCGAAGACCGTCTGCATCTTGTCGTCGATCTCGTCGATGATCGCGAGCAGGTCGCGCCGCGTCCGGGTGAGGTCGGCGAGCTGCTCGGTGAGGAACGCGTGGCGCTGCTCGAGCGCGGAGAACTCCTCGAGCGCGAGCGGGTTGACGCGGCCGAGCTGAGCGAGCTTGCGGCTCGCGGCCTCGAGCCGGGCGGTCTGCTCGGCGCGGTCGAAGGGCGTGCCCGCCGCCGCGTCGCCGTCCAGCGCCCCGGAGTCGTTCCCCGACGTGACGTCCTCGGGCACGAGCACGTCGGGGCCGTACTCGGCCACGAGCACCTCGTCGTCGAGCCCGAGCTCGGAGGCAGCACGCTCGAGCAGCTGCCCGAGGTGCAGCTTCTTCTCGTAGATCTCCATCTCGAGGCCGTGCACGTCCTCCGTCACGCCGTGCAGTCGCTCCCGGAGGGCTCGCTCGTCTCGTCGCAGCGCCGCGAGCTCGTCGTTCTGCTGCGTGCGTGCCGCCTCCTGCGCGGCGAGCTCCTGCCGGGCCTCGGCCAGCGACCGACCGACGGCGTCGAGCACCGAGGGCAGCCCCGCGAGCACGGCGGAGGTGCGCCGCATCTCGCGCTGCCGGACGACGGTGCGCCGGGCGTGCTCGTCGGCGGCGGCCCGCTGCTCGTCGAGCTGACGCTGCAGGTCGACGGCGCGGGCGGCCTCGGCACGCACGCGCTCGCGGACGGTCTCGAGCTGCACCCGGCGCTCGATCTCGGCCGCCCTCGCCTGCTCGACCTCGGCGAGGACCCCGTCGCGGGCCGAGGCGTCGAGGATCGGACGTGGACGCGAGGCGTGCTCGTCGTGCTCGGCCCGTGCCGAGTCGACCGCGGCCTGCGCCGTGACGGCTCCCTGCTCCGCGGCCGCGCGGGACTCGGCGAGGCTTGCCTCCTCGGCCTCGGCCGCGTCGACC
>NZ_CAUPYL010000048.1:0-14610 GCF_963515265.1 uncultured Frigoribacterium sp. | reverse complement strand
CGTCGAAGGAGTTCGTGGGCAAGGCGGGCGTCGAGCCCGCCCCCGCCGCTCGCGTGCTCGTCGGCCTGACGCTCGAGGGCCGCCGCGCCGCGCGGGCCGGCTACGCGGTCGTCACCGACGACGGCACCGTCGTCGGCGAGGTCACGAGCGGTGCCCTCTCGCCGACCCTCGGGCACCCCGTCGCCATGGCGTTCGTCGACCCCGAGGTCGTCGACCGCGGTCCGGCGCTGGCCGTGGACGTCCGCGGCACCGCGATCCCCGCTGCCGTCGTGTCGCTGCCGTTCTACAAGCGCGGCTGACCTGCTCCCGCACGCCCGCCTCCTCGACCCTTCCCCCCGCCCCAGCCCCCGCCTCCTCGGCGCCCCTGCCTCCTCGAAAGGACCGGCCATGACCGATCTCACCGCCCTGCAGTACACCTCCGAGCACGAGTGGCTGCTCATCGACGGCGACACCGCGACCGTCGGCATCACCGACTACGCCGCCGAGAAGCTCGGCGACGTCGTCTACGTCGACCTGCCTGCCGAGGGCACCGAGGTCGAGACCGGCAAGGTCGTCGGCGAGATCGAGTCGACCAAGTCGGTCGGCGAGCTCTACGCCCCCGCGCTCGGGACCGTGCTCGAGGCCAACCAGGCCGTCGTCGACAGCCCCGACCTCGTCAACAGCGACCCGTTCGGCGAGGGCTGGCTGATCAAGATCGCCCTGTCGAGCACCGACGGCCTGTCCCTCCTCTCGCGCGACGAGTACGTCGCCCTCACCGCCGAATGAGCGACGCGCAGGGGTCCGTCTTCGGCGACTGGTCCGACCGGGCCGCCACCGGCTTCGTCGACCGCCACGTCGGCACCACCGCCGCCGACCAGGCGGCCATGCTCGAGCTGCTCGGCCACGACAGCGTCGACTCGCTCGTCCGTGCCGCCGTGCCGGACAGCATCCACGCCGAGCCCGTCGACGCCTCGGTGCTGCCGGCGCCGATCGGCGAGAAGGAGGCGCTCGCCGAGCTCCGGGCGCTCGCCGACCGCGGCCGCCCCTCGCGCAGCATGATCGGCCTCGGCTACTACGACACCGTCACGCCGGCCGTGATCCAGCGCAACGTGCTCGAGAACCCCAGCTGGTACACGGCCTACACGCCGTACCAGCCCGAGATCTCGCAGGGCCGGCTCGAGGCGCTCATCAACTTCCAGACGATGGTGTCCGAGCTGACCGGCCTCACCACGGCCAACGCGTCGATGCTCGACGAGGGCACCGCCGTCGTCGAGGGCATGCTGCTCGCCCGTCGTGCCTCGAAGGCGCGCACCGACGTGTTCGTCGTCGACTCCGACGCACTGCCGCAGACGAAGGCGCTGCTCGCCGGGCGCGCCGAGGCCGTGGGCATCGAGCTCGTCGAGCTCGAGCTCTCCAGCGTCGACCCGGCCGAGATCCCCGACGCCTTCGGCGTGTTCGTGCAGTACCCCGGCGCCTCCGGCTGCGTCTGGGACCCGGAGGCGGTCGTCGCCGCCGTCCACGCCGCCGGCGGCCTCGCGGTCGTCGCCGCCGACCTGCTCGCGATGACCCTGCTCCGCCCGCCCGGCGAGTTCGGGGCCGACGTCGCCGTCGGCACGAGCCAGCGCTTCGGCGTGCCCATGGGCTTCGGCGGCCCGCACGCCGGCTACATGGCCGTCCGCACCGGGCTCGAGCGTCAGCTGCCCGGTCGTCTCGTCGGCGTCTCGCAGGACGTCGAGGGCCACCCGGCCTACCGGCTCAGCCTGCAGACCCGCGAGCAGCACATCCGCCGCGAGAAGGCGACGTCGAACATCTGCACCGCCCAGGTGCTGCTCGCCGTGATGGCCTCGATGTACGCCGTCTACCACGGCCCGTGGGGGCTCCGGCACATCGCGTCGCGCGTCCACGCGCACGCTGCCGACCTCGCGGCCGCCGTGCGCGCGAGCGACCTCGAGCTCGAGAGCGACGTGTTCTTCGACACCCTCCAGGTCTTCGTGCCCGGCCGGGCTGACGAGATCGTCGCCGCCGCGCACGCTCGCGGCTACCTGCTCTGGGCCGTCGACTCCGACTGCGTCCGTCTGTCGCTCGACGAGACCACGACGCGCGACGACCTCGAGGTCGTCGCCGACGTGCTCGGGGTCGCCCTGCCCGCGGCGTCGCCCGCAGGCGGCGGCGAGGCGCGCGACGAGCGCGACGCGGTGCTGCCGGAGGGCCTCCGCCGCACCTCCGACTTCCTGACGCACCCGGTCTTCCGCACGCACCGCAGCGAGACCAGCATGATGCGCTACCTCAAGCACCTCGCCGACAAGGACTACGCGCTCGACCGCGGCATGATCCCGCTCGGCAGCTGCACGATGAAGCTCAACGCCGCGACCGAGATGGCGGCCGTGACGTGGCCCGAGTTCGCGGCCGTGCACCCGTTCGCGCCGGCCTCCGACGTCGAGGGCTACCTCGAGATGATCGGCCAGCTCGAGGGCTGGCTGGCCGAGGTCACCGGCTACGACACCGTCTCGCTGCAGCCGAACGCCGGCAGCCAGGGCGAGCTCGCCGGCCTGCTCGCGATCCGCGGCTTCCACCTCGCCGCCGGCGACACGGCCCGCACCGTGTGCCTCATCCCGCAGAGCGCGCACGGCACGAACGCGGCCAGCGCCGTGCTCGCCGGGCTCCGCGTGGTCGTCGTGGCCTGCAACGAGCAGGGCGACGTCGACCTCGGCGACCTGCGTGCCAAGGTCGAGCAGCACCGTGACGAGCTCGCGGCGCTGATGATCACGTACCCGTCGACGCACGGCGTCTACGAGCACGACATCCGCGAGGTCACCGACGCGGTGCACGCGGCCGGCGGCCAGGTGTACGTCGACGGCGCGAACCTCAACGCGCTGCTCGGCTTCGCCCGGTTCGGCGACTTCGGCGGCGACGTCTCGCACCTGAACCTGCACAAGACGTTCTGCATCCCGCACGGGGGCGGCGGTCCCGGTGTCGGGCCCGTGGCGGCCAAGGCCCACCTCGCCCCGTACCTGCCCGGCCACCCCCTGGCGCAGCAGGCCGACCGTCGCACGGGTGCCGAGCCCGCCGGGGCCGGCGAGCGGCTCGCCCACGCGGGCGTCCCCGTGTCGAGCGCCCCCTACGGGTCGCCGAGCATCCTGCCGATCAGCTGGGCGTACGTCCGCATGATGGGCACCGAGGGGCTGGCCGCGGCGACCGGCGCCGCCGTGCTCTCGGCGAACTACGTGGCGGCGCGGCTGCGCGACCACTTCCCGGTGCTGTACGCGGGAGAGAACGGGCTCGTCGCACACGAGTGCATCCTCGACCTGCGACCGCTCCGCGACGCCACGGGCGTGACCGTCGACGACGTGGCCAAGCGCCTCATCGACTACGGGTTCCACTCGCCGACGATGTCGTTCCCGGTCGCCGGCACGCTGATGGTCGAGCCGACCGAGAGCGAGGACCTCGCCGAGATCGACCGCTTCGTCGACGCGATGATCGCCATCGCCGGCGAGGCCGCCGACGTGGCGTCGGGCCGCTTCACCGCCGAGTCGAGCCCCCTGCGGGGCGCGCCCCACACGGCCGAGTCGGTCATCTCCGGCGAGTGGACCCGCGAGTACAGCCGCGACGAGGCCGTGTACCCGGTCCGCACCCTGGTGCGCGGCAAGTACTGGCCGCCGGTCCGCCGCATCGACCAGGCTTGGGGCGACCGCAACCTGTTCTGCGCCTGCCCGCCGGTCGAGGCCTTCGCCTGAGCCGGCCCGCTCCGCACGTCGAGCCGTGACGCAGGGAGCCGCCCGGTCGCTGATCCCGTCGGCGACCCGGGCGGCTCCCTCCTTGTCCCCGCGGGTGCCGGCCCCTGAGCGGCGCGGACGGCGCCGGCGTGACGGGGGCCGTCCCGGATGACACCCGGGGGGACGGTCGAGGAGGTGCGTGTGGAGTTGTCGAGTCCGTTCGACCCTCGAGACCATGACACGCTCCCCCCGGACGGGTGTCAAGGGGCGCCGATGTCCGGGGCGGCAAGTCAGCGCAGATCGGCGTCGGCGTGGCCGGGGGAGGCCACGCCTCGCGTCCGGCCCGTCGCCTCCTCGGGTCAGCCAGGCAGGCCGAAGGCGGCCGGGAAGGTCGTCGCCGCCCACGGGTAGCCGACGAACACGGCAGCGTCCATCAGGAGGTGCGCGACGACCAGCGGGAGCACCCGGCCGGTCCGCGTGTAGAGCCAGCCGAAGACGAGTCCCATCACGACGTTGCCGACGAAGGCCCCGAAGCCCTGGTACAGGTGGTAGCTGCCGCGAAGCAGGGCGGCGGCGACGATGATCGGCCAGGTGCGCCAGCCGAGGTCGCGCAGCCGGGCGAAGAGGTACGCGACGACGATGACCTCCTCCGTCACGCCGGCCCGCAGCGCCGAGAGCAGCAGCACGGGCACGGTCCACCACTGTGCGGCGAGGTCGGTCGGGACGACGGTGACGGTCAGGTCGAGGGCCTTGCCGACGAGGTAGAGCCCGATCCCCGGGATGCCGATGGCGAGGGCCAGGCCCGCGCCGCCGAGCACGTCGCGGCCGGCACGGGAGAAGTCGACCCCGAGCCGTCTGAGGTGCGGGCGGGCCTCGTTCCAGAGCAGGTAGGCCACGAGCGCGACGGGCACGAGGTCGACGGCGATGCCGACCAGCTGGTAGATCAGGTCGAAGACCGGACGGTCGCTGAGCGACGAGTTGAGCGTCGCCGTCTGCTGCGACAGCGACTCGTCGCGGGTCAGCCGGTTGGCGATCGACAGCACGGAGTAGACCGCGGAGGCGCCGAGCGAGAGCCCGAGCACGATCGCGATCTCGGCGCGGAGGCGCGCCCTGCCAGGTCGACCCGGCCCCGTCTCGAGAAGCCCGGCCGTCCCGTCGCGTGGCCTCGGCCCCGGCGTTGCCGGTAGCGTGTCGTCTCTGTCGCTCACGCGCCGATCGTACGGGACGCTCCGGCCGGCCGCGGATGATACCCGGCAGCTGTCTGATTTCTCGCAGCGGATCCTTGCGCTCTTCGCAGTCGCGGCGCAACAGATCACCCACTGACGCAAAGATCCGGCGAGTTGGTTTCCGTCGTGTAACCGTTCCCCCAGGGGTTTGGAGATGGCTGAGCCCGGTGCTTAGGGTGACTGCATCCAACGCGGCGAGGCTCATGGGGGCCCCGCTGCGTCCTTTCCCGCATCAGGAGGAACATTGAAGAAGACGCGCATGGGCCTCGGGGCCATCGCCGTCGTGGGGACGGCAGCACTCGTCCTCACGGGCTGCGCCAGCGGTGGGGACTCGGGCGACAGCGGCTCGGGCGACTCCAGCGCCATCATCACCACCAACGGCAACGAGCCTCAGAACCCGCTCGTCCCCTCGAACACCACCGAGGTCGGCGGCGGCAAGATCATCGACTCCGTGTTCGCGGGCCTCGTCTCGTACAACGCCGACGGCGAGTCCGAGATGGACGCGGCCGAGTCGATCGAGTCGGAAGACAACCAGCTCTGGACCATCACGCTCAAGGACGGCCAGACCTTCACCGACGGCACCCCGGTCACGTCCGAGTCGTTCACGAAGGCCTGGAACTGGGCCGCTCAGGTCTCCAACGCCCAGAGCGCCTCGTACTTCTTCGACAACATCGCCGGCTACGACGCCGAGGCCGACAGCGACCTCCAGCTCGAGGTCGTCAGCGACACCGAGTTCACGGTCGAGCTGTCCGCGCCCGCCGCTGACTGGCCCCTCCGTCTCGGCTACTCGGCCTTCTCGCCGCTGCCCGAGTCGTTCTACGACGACGTCGACGCGTTCGGCGAGAACCCCGTCGGCAACGGCCCGTACAAGCTCGAGAGCGAAGGCGCCTGGACGCACAACCAGGACATCAAGCTCGTCACCAACCCCGACTACGACGGCCCGCGCAAGCCCGTCAACGGCGGTCTGACGATCACGTTCTACACCACGCAGGACGCGGCGTACGCCGACGCACTGTCGGGCAACCTCGACATCCTCGACCAGGTCCCGGACGCCCAGTTCGCCTCCTACCAGAGCGACTTCGCGGACCGTTACGTCAACCAGCCCGCGGCGATCTTCCAGTCGTTCACCATCCCGCAGTACCTCGAGCACTTCGACGGCACGACGGAGGAGGGCAAGCTGCGCCGCCAGGCCATCTCGCTCTCGATCAACCGCGACGACATCACCGACGTCATCTTCCAGGGCACCCGCACGCCGGCCAAGGACTTCACGTCCCCGGTCATCGACGGCTACTCGGACGACCTCGAGGGCTCCGACGTGCTCTCGTACGACGCGGACAAGGCCAAGGAGCTGTGGGCCGAGGCCGACGCCATCTCGCCCTACGGCGACACGACGTTCACCCTCGCCTACAACGCCGACGGCGGCCACCAGAACTGGGTCGACGCCGCGACGAACAGCATCTCCGACACGCTGGGCATCAAGGCCGAGGGTCAGTCCTACCCGACCTTCGCCGAGCTGCTCGACGACGAGGACAACGACGCCATGACCGGCGCCTTCCGCTCCGGATGGCAGGCCGACTACCCGTCGCTGTACAACTTCCTCTCGCCGCTGTACCAGACCGGTGCCGGCTCGAACTACGGCCGCTACACCAGCACCGAGTTCGACGGCCTGCTGTCCGAGGGCGCCGGGGCGACCTCGGCCGACGACGCGACCGCCGACTTCCAGAAGGCACAGGAGGTCCTCTTCCAGGACCTGCCCGTCGTCCCGCTCTGGTACTCGAACGTCACCGGCGTCTGGGCCGACACGGTCAGCAACGTGGAGTTCGGCTGGAACTCGGTGCCCCTCTTCTACGAGGTCACCAAGAACTAGTCGCACCGAGAGCGGCGTAGCCTCTCTCCTCGTCCCCGGGGGGTCCGGGCAGGTCATCCTGTCCCGGGCCCCCCGAAGGGCGTCCACCTCTTCCTCCACACGATTGCGACATCCATGCACGCGCAGAAATCCGAGGCGGCCTGATGCTCTGGTACACCGGCCGGCGCCTCCTCCAGCTGATCCCCGTCTTCTTCGGGGCGACGTTCCTCATCTACTTCATGGTCTTCGCCCTGCCGGGCGACCCCGTGGCGGCGCTCTTCGGCGAGAAGCAGCCGAGCCCGGCGGTCATCGAGGCCATTCGCGCCCAGTACAACCTCGACCAGCCGTTCATCGTGCAGTACCTGCTCTACATCGGCGGGCTGTTCACGGGTGACCTCGGCACGACCTTCTCCGGTCGTCCGGTCATCGACGAACTGGTCCGCGCGTTCCCGATCACCTTCCGCCTCGCGATGCTCGCCCTCCTCTTCGAGGCCGTCGCCGGCATCCTGGTCGGCCTCGTCGCCGGTCTGCGCAAGGGCAAGATCTTCGACAACAGCGCGCTGGTCGTGTCCCTGCTGCTCATCTCGGTGCCGACGTTCGTCATCGGCTTCGTGCTGCAGTACGTGTTCGGAATCCAGCTCGGCCTGTTCCGGACGACCGTGAGCTCGCAGGCGCCGTGGAACGAGCTCGTCCTGCCCGCCATCGTGCTGGCGTCGGTGTCGTTCGCCTACATCGTGAGGCTCACCCGCGCCTCCGTGTCCGAGAACATGAGCGCCGACTTCGTCCGCACGGCGACGGCCAAGGGCCTGTCGCGCCGCCGAGTCGTGGGCGTGCACATCCTGCGCAACTCGCTGGTGCCGGTCATCACCTACCTGGGCGTCGACATCGGCTCGCTGATGGTCGGCGCGATCGTCACCGAGGGCATCTTCAACATCCAGGGCGTCGGAGGCACGGTCTACCGCGCCATCCAGCTCGGCGAGGGGCCGACCGTCGTGTCGTTCGTCGCCGTGATGGTCATCATCTTCATGCTGGCCAACCTGCTCGTGGACCTGCTCTACGCCGTTCTCGACCCGAGGATCCGCTATGCCAAGTAACTCGACCCCCGGCCTCTCGCCCGACCACTACGTCGCGCCGATCGAGGACACGCCGCTGAAGGCGGTCGACGCCGTCGACGAGTCGGAGAAGCCCCGCTCGAGCTGGAACGACGCGTGGGACGCGATGAAGACCCGCCCGCTGTTCTGGATCTCCGCGGTGCTCATCCTGCTCGTCATCGTCGTCGCGGTCTTCCCGCAGCTGTTCACGTCGACGTCGCCCACGTCGGGCGCGAACCTCCGCTCGAGCAACGGCGGCCCCGAGGCCGGTCACCCGATGGGCTTCACCCTGCAGGGCCTCGACGTCTACGCCCGGGTGATCTACGGCACCCGCGCCTCCCTGACCGTCGGCCTCCTCGCCACGGTCATCGTGACGATCGTCGGCATCGTGATCGGCTCCCTCGCCGGCTACTACGGCGGCTGGCTCGACGCGATCGTCTCGCGCATCGGCGACATCTTCTTCGCCATCCCCACCGTGCTGGGCGCGATCGTGCTCATGTCGGTGCTGCCCTCGCGCACGCCGCTGACCGTCGCCCTCGTGCTGTCGCTCTTCGCCTGGCCGCAGATCGCGCGCATCATGCGCGGCTCGGTGCTCGGCGCGAAGAGCAGCGACTACGTGATGGCGTCGACGGCGCTCGGCGTCTCGCGGTTCCGCATCCTCCTGCGCCACGTCGTGCCGAACGCGATCACCCCGGTGATCGTCGTCGCGACCGTGTCGCTCGGCACGTTCATCGTGGCCGAGGCCACGCTGTCGTTCCTCGGCATCGGCCTCCCCAGCGGCGTCATGTCCTGGGGCAACGACATCGACGCCGCCCGGTCGTCCCTGCGGGTCGCCCCGATGCCGCTGATCTGGCCGGCCGCCGCGCTGAGCGTGACGGTGCTGTCGTTCCTGATGATGGGCGACGTCGTGCGCGACGCCCTCGACCCGAAGGCGAGGGCCCGTCGATGAGCGACACCTCCACCCGACCCGCGCAGGCGACCACCGCCTCCGGCGCGACCCCCCTGCTCGAGATCAAGGGCCTGAAGATCGGGTTCCGCACCCAGTCGGGCTACGTCGACGCCGTCCGCGGCGTGGACTTCACCATGATGCCGGGCGAGCGCCTCGCCATCGTGGGCGAGTCCGGCTCGGGCAAGTCGACCACCGCGACCTCGATCATCGACCTGTTGCCGGGCACCGGCGAGGTCACGGGCGGTCAGATCCTCTTCGAGGGCAAGGACCTGACGAAGGCCTCGGCGGCCGAGATGCAGGCGATCCGCGGCCGCGACATCGGCTACGTCCCGCAGGACCCGATGTCGAACCTCAACCCCGTGTGGAGCATCGGCTTCCAGGTCGAGGAGGCGATCCGCGCGAACGGCGTCGCCACCGGCAAGCAGGCGGTGCGGCAGCGAGCGATCGAGGTGCTGCAGGAGGCAGGGCTCGGCGACGCCGACCAGCGCCTCAAGCAGTTCCCGCACCAGTTCTCGGGCGGCATGCGCCAGCGCGTGCTGATCGGGATCGGCCTCTCGTCGCACCCGAAGCTGCTGATCGCCGACGAGCCGACCTCGGCCCTCGACGTGACCGTGCAGCGGCGCATCCTCGACCACCTCGAGACGCTGACGCGCGACTACGGCACCTCGGTGCTCTTCATCACGCACGACCTCGGCCTCGCCGCCGAGCGCGCCGAGAAGCTCGTGGTCATGTACAAGGGCCGCGTGGTCGAGTCCGGTCCCTCGAAGGAGATCCTGGCCAACCCCCAGCACCCGTACACGAAGCGTCTCGTGGCGGCGGCGCCCAGCCTCGCCAGCCGGCGCATCCAGTCGACGATCGAGCCCACGCACAGCCACGCGGGCGAGGTCAGCGACGAGGGCGCGGACGACATGGACCTGATCGCCCGTGCCCGTCAGCGCGAAGAGCTCGGCCGCACGAACGCCGAGTTCATCAAGGTCGAGAACCTGTCGAAGGTCTACGCGATCCGTCAGGGCGGCTTCAAGACCACCGAGCTGCGGGCCGTCGACGACGTGTCGTTCTCGATCCCGCGCGGCACGACGACGGCTCTCGTCGGCGAGTCGGGCTCGGGCAAGTCGACCGTGGCCAAGCTGGTGCTGCAGCTCGAGGGCATCACCTCGGGCACCGTGGCGATCGACGGCCAGAGCGTCGGGGCGCTGAAGGGCTCGGAGCTCTTCGGGTTCCGTCGCCGCGTGCAGCCGGTCTTCCAGGACCCGTACGGCTCGCTCGACCCGATGTACAGCGTCGGCAACACGATCGCCGAGCCGCTCGTCACGCACGGCATCGGCGACCACAAGAGCCGCCAGGCCCGAGTGCACGAGCTGCTGAACCAGGTGTCGCTTCCCGTGTCGATGGTCAACCGCTACCCGGGCGAGCTCTCGGGCGGTCAGCGTCAGCGCATCGCCGTGGCCAGGGCGCTCGCGCTCAAGCCCGACGTGATCGTGCTCGACGAGGCCGTCTCGGCCCTCGACGTGCTCGTGCAGGGTCAGGTGCTCGACCTGCTCACCGACCTGCAGACCGAGCTGGGCCTGACGTACCTCTTCATCACGCACGACCTCGCGGTCGTCCGGCTCATCGCCGACAACGTCTGCGTCATGCAGAAGGGGCGCATCGTCGAGTCGGGCACCACCGACGAGATCTTCGCGAACCCGTCGCAGCAGTACACCCGCGAGCTGCTCGAAGCCATCCCGGGTGCGCAGTTCGAGTTCGGCCGCTGAGCGGCTGACGCCCTGAGAGGCTGACGCATCGATCAGCCCGCCTGTGGAGGGGCCCTCCGACCGTGCCGAGAGCGCGGGGGAGGGCCCTTTACCACGTGCCGTAGACTGTTCCCGCCGGGCCCCGTCCCGACCACCTCCCCCTGACTCTTCTCGTAAGGAATTCATCCATGGCGACTGCCATCCGCAGCGACCTGCGCAACGTGGCGATCGTGGCCCACGTCGACCACGGCAAGACGACCCTCGTCGACGCCATGCTCAAGCAGACGAACTCGTTCGACGCGCACTTCGACACCGAAGACCGCATGATGGACTCGAACGAGCTCGAGCGCGAGAAGGGCATCACGATCCTCGCGAAGAACACCGCGGTGCTCTACAACGGTGCCCACGCGACCGACGGCCCGATCACCATCAACGTGATCGACACCCCGGGCCACGCCGACTTCGGCGGCGAGGTCGAGCGCGGCCTGTCCATGGTCGACGGCGTCGTCCTGCTGGTCGACGCGTCCGAGGGCCCCCTGCCCCAGACGCGCTTCGTGCTCCGCAAGGCCCTCGCGGCCAAGCTCCCCGTCATCCTGCTGGTCAACAAGACCGACCGTCCCGACGCGCGCATCGACGAGGTCGTCGCCGAGAGCCAGGACCTGCTCCTCGGCCTCGCCAGCGACCTGAGCGAAGAGGTCGACGACCTCGACCTCGACGCCATCCTCAACGTGCCCGTCGTCTACGCGTCCGGCCGCAACGGCGCCGCGTCCGTCAACAAGCCCGCCGACGGCTCGCTGCCCGACAACGACGACCTCGAGCCGCTGTTCGACGCGATCCTCACGCACGTGCCCGCGCCGACCTACGACGACGAGCACCCGCTGCAGGCGCACGTCACCAACCTCGACGCCTCGCCGTTCCTCGGCCGTCTCGCGCTCCTCCGCGTGTTCCACGGCACCCTGAAGAAGGGCCAGACCGTCGCCTGGGTCAAGGCCGACGGCACCGTCGCGAACGCCCGCATCACCGAGCTGCTCATCACCAAGGCCCTCAGCCGCTACCCGGCCGAGAGCGCGGGCCCCGGCGACATCGTCGCGGTCGCCGGCTTCGACACGATCACGATCGGTGAGACCCTCTCCGACCCCGACGACGTGCGGCCGCTCCCGACCATCACGGTCGACGACCCCGCCATCTCGATGACGATCGGCACCAACACGTCGCCCATCATCGGCAAGGTCAAGGGGCACAAGCTGACCGCCCGCATGGTCAAGGACCGCCTCGACCGCGAGCTGATCGGGAACGTCTCGCTCAAGGTCGTCGACATCGGACGCCCCGACGCGTGGGAGGTCCAGGGCCGCGGCGAGCTCGCGCTGGCCATCCTCGTCGAGCAGATGCGTCGCGAGGGCTTCGAGCTCACCGTCGGCAAGCCCCAGGTCGTCACCCGCCGCGACGAGAACGGCAAGCTCCAGGAGCCGTTCGAGCACATGACGATCGACGTGCCCGACGAGTGGCTCGGCGCGATCACGCAGCTGATGGCCGCCCGCAAGGGCCGCATGGAGAACATGGCGAACCACGGCTCGGGCTGGGTCCGCATGGAGTTCATCGTCCCGTCGCGCGGCCTGATCGGCTTCCGCACGCAGTTCCTCACCGACACGCGCGGCACCGGCATCGCCAACGGCATCAGCCACGGCTACGGCCCCTGGGCCGGCGAGATCTCGACCCGCACCAACGGCTCGATCATCGCCGACCGCTCCGGCGTCGTCACGCCCTTCGCGATCATCAACCTGCAGGAGCGCATGACGTTCTTCGTGCAGCCGACCGAAGAGGTCTACGAGGGCATGGTCGTGGGCGAGAACTCGCGCGCCGACGACATGGACGTCAACATCACCAAGGAGAAGAAGCTGACCAACATGCGTCAGTCGACGGCCGACAACTTCGAGTCGATGACCCCCTCCAAGGTGTTGTCGCTCGAGGAGGCGCTCGAGTTCGCCGGTGACGACGAGTGCGTCGAGGTCACCCCCGACGCCATCCGCATCCGCAAGGTCGAGCTCGACGCCAGCGCCCGCCAGCGCAGCACGGCTCGCCTCAAGAAGCAGAACGCGTAACCAGCACCCGGTCAGGACGACCCGGCCAGGTCACGGAGGAGGCGCCCCGCAGCAGTGCGGGACGCCTCCTTCGCTGTCTGCCCGGCCCCCGTTCTCGTCCCGAGCCCCGGTGCCACGCCTCGGTCCTCGTGGTGGTGCAGGGGCCGCACGTTCCACGGCTCCGCACAGCGGCGCGCGCTACGGTCGTCGCCGTGACCACGCTGACCCGCACTCCCCGCACCCGTCTCGTCCGCTCCGTCTCCGCCCTGCTGCTGGCCGGCGGGGTCGTCGTCGGCCTGACCGCGTGCGGCGAGGGCTCGATGGTCGACAACATCGTGGGCAGCGCGGTCGACCAGGGCGTCGAGAGCGTGCGCGGCACCGTCGAGGACACGGTGGGCGACGTGCTCGGCGGCGCGAGCGTGTCGACCGACGGCACCCTGCCCGAGTCGTTCCCGGCCGACGTGCCCCTGCTCGACGGCACGGTCCGCGGCGGGGGAGCGGGCCCCGAGGGCACGGGCTGGGTCGCCCAGCTCACCGTCGCAAGCCTCGACGACTTCGCCACGGCCCAGACCCAGCTCGAGGGCGCCGGCTACACGGCGAGCGGGGTGAACGTCGACGGCGACACCGCCCTCGGCACGTTCACCGGGGCGACGTACCGTGTGCTGCTGACGCTCACGACGCAGTCCTCGGACGGTGCCGTCGTCGCGACCTACGTCGTCACGCCCCTCTAGCTCGGCGCGCCTGTCCGGTCGAGGCGTCGACCAGGCCCTGCGGGGCGGTCGTCCGGGCCCTCCCGCAGGAGGCGCGCCTCAGCCCAGCAGGGACTCGCCGACCCAGCCGCCCTGGCTCGCCCCCGGCGGCACGGCGAAGATGCCCGAGCCGACGTGCTTCAGGTACTCGTTCATCCGGTCGTTCCGCGCGAGCGCCGTCTGGATCGGCACGTACTGGCGTCGAGGGTCCCGCTGGAACGCGATGAAGAAGAGCCCGGCGTCGAGCCGCCCGAGCGAGTCGTTGCCGTCGACGAAGTTGTAGCCACGGCGCAGCAGGGTCGCCCCGTCGTTCTGGTCGGGGTGGGCGAGCGCCACGTGCGAGTCCACGGCGATGGCGGGGCCTGAGCCGTCCGCCGACACGGCCGAGAAGTCGGGGGCCGTGAACTCCGAGCCGCCCGACAGCGGCGCGCCCTCGCCCTTGTCGCGGCCGACGACCGTCTGCTGCTCGGCGAGCGAGGCGTGGTCCCAGGTCTCGATGGTCATGCGGATCTTGCGGGCGACGAGGTACGAGCCGCCGTCCATCCAGCCGGCGCCGTCGCTTCCGGCGGCCCAGACGCCCTGCTCGACGGCCGCGCCGTCCTCCGCGCGCAGGTTCGCGGTGCCGTCCTTGAAGCCGAACAGGTTGCGGGGCGTCGACTGGCCGCGGGTCGTCGACGAGGTGCGGCCGAAGCCGAGCTGCGACCAGCGCAGCGAGGCCCGGCCGAAGGCGATGCGCGACAGGTTCCGGACGGCGTGCACGGCGACCTGCGGGTCGTCGCTGCAGGCCTGGACGCACAGGTCCCCGCCGGTCAGCGCCTCCTCGAGCTGGTCGCCGGAGAAGTGCGGCAGGTCGACGAGCGCGGCGGGCCTCCGGGAGGCGATGCCGTAGCGGTCGGCCCCGGTCGCGTCCGTGAAGAGCGTGGGGCCGAAGCCGATCGTGATCGTGAGCCCGGCGGCGGGCAGCCCTGTCGCCTCCCCGGTGTCGTCCGGCGGTGCGAGGGGCGAGCCTCCGGTCGCCCCCGCCTCGCTGACGTCGAGGCCCTGCGTCAGGCGGGCGGCGGCGGCGCTCCAGTCCTGCAGCAGCTCGACGAGGTCCCGCCGCGTGGTGCCGGCGGCCATGTCGAACGAGGCGAAGTGCAGCCGGTCCTGGGCCGCGGTCGTGATGCCCGACTGGTGGCGGCCGGCGAAGGGGTAGCGGGCCGCGGCGCCGGAGGTGCCCTGCGCGTGCGCCTGCAGGGCCCGGTCG
>NZ_CAUPYL010000047.1:0-14775 GCF_963515265.1 uncultured Frigoribacterium sp. | reverse complement strand
GTCGGTGCGGAGGAGGCGGCGGGAGCCGACGCCTTCGGGCTCGCCGCAGGTGCGGCGCCGGCCTTCGGCGCGGCAGCGGCGCCGGCGAACGCCTGGCGCAGCTTGCGGGCCACGGGGGGCTCGACGCTGGAGGACGGTCCCTTGACGAACTCGCCCATCTCCTTGAGCTTCTCTAGTGCTGTCTTGCTGTCGATCCCCAGCTCGCTGGCGATCTCGTGTACGCGTGGTTTAGCCACAGTTCTCCTGTCTCGGGCCCCTTCCCGGTCAGGAGGGAGCCGTCAGTTCTGGACGGGTCTCATTTCGAGCCGCTCATTAGTTGTCCATGTGCCTGTCAGCCTGTTCTGTCGTGGCCAGTGGTCGTGGTGGAACTCGGGGTGTGCACATCGGCCTGCAGCCGCATCAGGTGGTCGCGGAGCTGCTCGGTGTCGGGCTCGGAGTCGAGGCGGAGCGCACGGCGGAATGCCCTGCGTTTCACTGCCGACTCGAACGCGTCCATCGAAGGCGTCAACCACGCGCCCCGCCCGGGCAGCGTGGCGGTCTCGTCGACCACCAGGCGTCCGTCACGGGCGACGACCCTCACGAGTGAGGACCGTGGAGCGCGCGCTCGAGTACCGATGCACGTTCTTACGGGTACCACTCTACCCCCTCGGCTGGGCGGACGGGAGACGCCGGGGGCGAACGGCGTGGTGCGCCGCCCGCCCCCGGCATCAGGGTCGGTCAGTCGTCCTCGAGGATCGAATCGGGCTGGATGTCGATGCGCGCGCCCGTGAGCTTCGCGGCGAGACGGGCGTTCTGCCCCTCCTTGCCGATGGCGAGCGACAGCTGGTAGTCGGGCACCAGGGCCCGGACGGCCTTCGTCGCCTGGTCGATGACGAAGGACGACGACACCTTGGCCGGCGACAGCGCGCTGGCGACGAAGACGGGCAGGTCGCTCGAGTAGTCGACGATGTCGATCTTCTCGTCGCCGAGCTCGGTCTGCACGGCCCGCACCCGCGCGCCCATCTCGCCGATGCACGCGCCCTTGGCGTTGACGCCGGGCTCGGTCGCGCGCACCGCGATCTTGGTGCGGTGCCCGGCCTCGCGGGCCAGGGACACGATCTCGACGACGCCGCTGGCGATCTCGGGGACCTCGAGCGCGAACAGCTTGCGGACGAGCGAGGGGTGCGTCCGCGAGACGGTGATCTGCGGCCCCTTCGTGCCCTTGCTGACGCCGGTCACGTAGACACGGATGCGCGTGCCGTGGTCGTACTTCTCGCCGGGCACCTGCTCCTCGGGGGGCAGGATCGCCTCGATCGTGCCGAGGTCGACGTGCACCATGCGAGGGTTGGGCCCCTGCTGGATGACGCCGGCGACGATGTCGCCCTCGCGCCCCTTGAACTGGCCGAGGACCTTGTCGTCGCCGATGTCGCGCAGGCGCTGGTTGATCACCTGCTTGGCCGCGAAGGCGGCGATGCGGCCGAAGTCGCTCGGGCTGTCGACGGACTCGCCGACGACCTCGCCTTCTTCGTCGCGCTCGATGGCGAACACGGACACGTGCCCGGTCTTGCGGTCGAGCTCGACCCTCGCCGCCGGGACGCGGCTCTCCGGCTGGTCGGTGTGCTTGAGGTAGGCCGTGAGGATGGCCTGCTCGATGATGCCCACGAGTTCCTCGAAGGGGATCTCGCGCTCGCGTTCCATGAGACGCAGCACGCTCAGGTCGATGTCCACTGAGGGCCTCCACTGTTCAGATCTTCAGGCTGCGCGCACGGTGGCGCGCACAGCATCCTCCTACGGTACCCGAGTGCGACGGGGGCGGAGCACCGGACGCGGCCCGCGCCTCCCGCGTCCGGGGGGACACGAGGAGGCGCGGGCCGGCGACGTCAGGAGGCGCGCGGAGCCGAGAGGGCCGCGACGGCCTCGGCCACCGGGACGGGCGTGCGCTCGCCCGTGCGGCGGTCCCACAGCTCGACGATCCCCTCGCCGGCGGAGCGCCCGACCACCACGATCTGCGGCACGCCGAGGAGCTCGGCGTCGCCGAACTTGACCCCGGGCGAGACCTTCGGGCGGTCGTCGTAGAGCACGTCGAGGCGGTGCGCCTCGAGCTCGGCGGTGAGCGCCTCGGCCACCTCGAAGACGACCGGGTCCTTGCCGGTCGCGACGACGTGCACGTCGAACGGCGCGACGTTCGCGGGCCACACGAGACCCTTCTCGTCGTTGTTGGCCTCCGCGATGACCGCGAGGATGCGCGTCACGCCGATGCCGTACGAGCCCATCGTGACGGTGACCTGCTTGCCGTTCTCGTCCAGGACCTTGAGGCCGAGCGCCTCGGCGTACTTGCGGCCGAGCTGGAACACGTGGCCGATCTCCATGCCGCGGGCTGTCTCGATGGGGCCGGAGCCGTCGGGAGCCGGGTCGCCCTCGCGGACCTGGGCGGCCTCGACGACGCCGTCGTGCTCGAAGTCGCGGCCGGCGACGAGACCGGCGACGTGGACGCCGTCGATGTTCGCGCCGGTGACCCACGAGCTGCCCTCGACGACGCGAGGGTCGACGACGTAGCGGACACCGGCTCCCCAGCCCGCGCCTCCCGGACCGATGTAGCCCTTGACGAGCCCGGGGACCTTCGCGAAGTCGGCGTCGCCGGCCGCGTCGACCTCTGCGGGCGCGAAGGCGACCTCGAGGCGCTTCATGTCGACGTCGCGGTCGCCGGGCAGGCCGACCACGACGAGCTCTCGCGTGCCGTCGAGGTGAGTGAGAGCCACGACGACGTTCTTCAGGGTGTCGGCCGCGGTCCAGTCCCTTCCGTCGTCGCGGGGGTGAGAGGCGTTCAGCTGGTCGACGAGGGAGGCGATGGTCGGCGTCACGGCCTTGTCGAGCATCACCGGGGCGGGCTGACCCTCGATCTGCCTGACCTCGGGGACGGTCGTCGTGAAGGCCTCGACGTTGGCCGCGTAGCCGCCGGCCGAGCGGACGAAGGTGTCCTCGCCGACCTCGGTCGGGTGCAGGAACTCCTCGGAGCGCGAGCCGCCCATCGCGCCGGCGTCGGCCTGCACGATGACGTACTCGAGGCCGAGGCGCGTGAAGATGCGTTCGTACGCGTCGCGCTGCAGCTGGTAGCTGGCGTCGAGCCCGGCGTCGGTCGCGTCGAACGAGTAGGCGTCCTTCATCGTGAACTCGCGTCCGCGCAGCAGGCCCGCACGGGGCCGCGCCTCGTCGCGGTACTTGTCCTGGATCTGGAACAACGTCAGCGGGAGGTCCTTGTACGACGAGTAGAGGTCCTTCACCAGGAGCGTGAAAGCCTCCTCGTGCGTGGGGGCGAGCAGGTAGTCGGCGTCCTTGCGGTCCTTCAGGCGGAACATGCCCTCGCCGTACTCGGTCCAGCGGCCGGTGGCCTCGTAGGGCTCACGCGGCAGCAGGGCCGGGAAGTGCACCTCCTGTGCACCCGAGGCGGTCATCTCCTCGCGGATGACGGCCTCGATCTTGGCCTTGACCCGGAGGCCCAGGGGCAGCCAGGCGAAGACGCCGGGAGCTTGACGGCGGATGTAGCCGGCCCGGACGAGGAGGCGGTGGCTGGTCACCTCCGCGTCGGAGGGATCTTCACGGAGGGTGCGGACGAAGAGCTGGGAGAGGCGCGTGGACACCCGCCCAGCATAGGGGCGCGTCCCGAGGGGCCGAGGCTCGACCCGGTCACGGTCACCAGGGCTTGCCGTCGTACTCCCCCGGCGCCTGCTCGTAGTACCGCTCGCGGTCGGTGTCCTGCTGGCGCTCCTGCTGGCTCTCGTCGCCCTGCTGCTGCAGCTGGTCGAGCGGGTCGGTGCCGCCCGCGCCGGCGTCGCCCTCGTCCTCGCCGCCGCCCTGGCCGGGATCCGAGCCGTCGCCTCCCGAGGGGTCGCCCTGGTCGCCGCCCTCGGCCTGCTGCTGCTTGTCGCCCAGCCTGCCCTGGGCGTCGTCGAGTGGCTGCGACGTGTCGGGCTGCTGCGGGTCGTCCGGGGGCTGGAAGCAGCCCTCCGGAGCCTCGGCGATCGTCGCCTGCCCCAGCTCGTAGAGCTGCTCGGCGTCGGCGTAGCGCAGCTCGAGCAGCGCGGCGTCCCCCTGTGCCTCGATGACGAGCACGAGGTCGGTGCGGATGACGCACGAGACCGTCTCGTCCCCCTCGGGCGCGAGGTCGAGGGCGGTGACGAACTCCTGCCGTGCGACGTCGAGCACCCCGACCCTCGCCCACGCCGTGCCGCGGTCGAAGTGGTGCACCCACGGCTCGACCACGTTGGCGACGCCCAGGGGCGCGGTCAGGGAGGCGGCGCGCTCGTAGGCCCGGCCGTCGTAGGCGTGCTGCGTCAGGCCCGCGAAGAGCGGGAGGCTGAGCAGCTTGAGTGCCACGAGCAGCACGACCAGCACGACCGGGGCCGACCAGAGGAACATCCGGCGTCGGAGCCGACGACGGTACTGGTCGAGGCTCGGCTCCGCGGCGGTCGCCGGGTCGCGGTCGTCGACGGGGGGAGGGGCGAGGGTGTCGGTCACGACGACGTCCTTCCGGGCGCGGGGTCGGCCCGGGGCCGGACGCGGATCTCGGCGAGGGCCCGGGCGACGACGGCCACCTCGACCAGGGCGAGCAGGAACAGCGGGACGGCGGCGATCCAGTACAGGTCGACGACGGCCTCGGCACGGCCCTCGTCCGAGGCGACCGCGCCGTCCCGCGCGTCGGCGACGACGGCCTCGACCCCGGTGCCGGCCTCGCGGTGGACGTACTCGACGCCCAGCTGCGAGGCGAGGGTCCGGAGCGCGTCCTCGTCGATCACCGAGAGGGCGTCGGGCTCGCCCGGCTGCGTCCTGTCCTTGATGTACTCGGTGCTGCTGTACGCGTCGCCGTACCCGTCGAAGACCTTCATCCGCCCGCCCGCGGCCGTGCCGTAGCCGAGCACCGCTCCCCCGTCGACGTCCGCCGCGGCCGTCGCGAACGAGCCGGGCGCCTCGTCGGCCGTCTGTTCTCCGTCGCCCAGGTAGTAGACGACGTTCGCCCTCTCGGGGTCGGCCTCGCGCGCCTCCTGCAGCCGCTCGGCCAGGAGGTCGGAGGCCTCGGTGATGCTGCTGCCGCTGGAGTAGTACGTGATCTCCTGGTTCATCACGGAGGCCGCGGTCACGACGGCCGCGGCGTCGTCGGTCAGCGGGGTGCGGAGCACGGCGGTGCTGTCGAACGAGATGAGCGAGAAGCGGGCGCCGGCCAGCTCGCTCGCGATCGCGTCGACGTCGCTCCGGACGCCCTCGAGCCGCGGGCGGTCGCCGTCCCAGTCCTCCGCCGCGATGCTGGAGGTGGTGTCGACGACGAAGAACACGTTGAGCGCCGCCGACGACGCCTGGGCGCTTCCGCCGGGCACGCCGGGACGCACGGCGACGACGAGCAGCAGCGCCACGACCACGAGACGGCGGAGCCAGCTGCGCAGGAGGCGGCGGTCGCCCCGCTCGGCGACGACCCGCCACCCGACGAAGCCGAGCAGCGCGACGCCGACGACGGCGAGCAGCCACCACGGGAGCACGGGCTGCAGCACGATCGCGGCGGGCAGGGCCGCCGTCGCCGCGGTCACAGCCGCACCCGCCAGAGCAGGACGAACGAGGCCGCGGCGAGCAGGAGCGCGACGATGACGGCGGCCTGCGGGGCGTCGGTCGTGACGAGGCGGCGCGTCCCGGTGAAGAGGCCCGCCTCCTGGTCGTCGATCCGCTGCACGATCTCGGCCACGGTCGTCGCGCCGTCGAGCGCGTAGTAGGCGCCGCCGGTCGACTCGACGACGGTGCGCAGCTCGCCGGCGACCTCGTCCGCGACGGCGTCGTCGGAGTAGTCCGCGGGGTTCAGCGCGTAGACCCGGATGCCGCGGTCGGTCGCGAGCTGCCCCGCGTCGTCGAGCGTCAGCAGTGCCGCGCCGTTCACGTAGTTGTCGGTCGCGAGCACGATCGACTTCGGCCGGGTGCTCTCGCTGCCCCCGTCGAAGCTGAGGGCGCAGGAGGCGAGGCCGTCGCCGATCAGGGAGGCGCCCTGCCCGAGGTCGGTGCCCGACCAGTACCGCGTGCCGTCCTCCCCCGCGCTGTCGAAGGAGTCGCGGTACTGGCTCAGCTGCTCGGCCACGAAGTCGTAGTCGTCGGTCAGGGGGAACGCCTGCACGGACGAGCTGTCGAAGAGGGTCAGCCCGATCCGCTCGCCGTCGAGGCCCGACGCGAGCTCGGCGAAGGTCGACACGATCTGGGAGTCGACCTCGGTCATCGACCCCGAGACGTCGAGGCAGAGCACGATGTCGCGCTTGTAGGAGGGAGGCTCGACGACCTGGACCGTGCCCGGCCGGGCGATCAGCAGGGCCCCGAGGCCGGCGAGGGCGATGACGAGGACGAGGGCGCCCACGAGGGCCGCCCGGTAGCGCGCGACGAGCCTGCGGTACACCCGCAGCTCGGTCAGGCGCTCGCTGTGGGCGACGGGGGTGCCGGCGCGGCGCAGTCGGGCGCGCTCGCGACGGCGCAGCACGAGCCAGAGCCAGGCGCCGAGCCCGGCGACGACGAGGGCGGCCAACAGGGCCCACCACCAGATCAGGACCACGAGCGCACCACCTCGCGCGCGGTCTCGGCGGCCCGGTCGGGGTCGCCGGGGTGCTGCTGGGCGAAGGCCGGCGGGTACCACTCCTCGACCGCGTCGGCCACGCGGGGCAGGTCGGCCTCGCGCAGGTCGGCGAGGGTCATCACGTGCGTGTCGGCGCCTGCCGTCTCGTGGACGAAGAACCGGAGAAGGAGGCTGAGCCGGCTGTGCACCGCCCGCTCGCCGAGACGGCCGTCGCGGGAGGCGGCCTGCACCTCGTCGATCAGGTCGAGGTAGCGGAGCCGGACCGACGGCAGGTCGACGACCGCGGCTGCTGCCGCCCGGCGGGCCGACGGGGGCAGCCGCCGCGCCGAGAAGCGCAGCACGAAGACGATCCACGCCGCCACGAGGCCCAGGAGGACGAGCCCGAGCACCAGCCAGAGGACCCAGAGCGGGTACTGGTACGGCCCGAAGAAGCCCCTGTCGTCAAGCACGGCGGTGCTTCTCCATCAGCGTGAAGAGCCCGGGCACGACGGCCGCCTGGCTCGAGAGCCGCTCGCTGCTGATGCCCAGTGCCTGCAGCTGCCGGCCGGCGTCGTCCGCACGCCGCTCGGACGACTCGTCGAAGGCGCGTCGCAGGGCCGCGTTCTCGCGCAGGTACGCCGGGAGGGCCGTGACCTCCTGCACGTCGTAGACGTCCCCGGCGTGGCCGGACCGCGTCATGAGGTCGGCGTCGCCGACCGTGACCCAGACGATCTCGTGCTGGGCGCGCAGCCGTCGGAGGAGCCGCACCAGCTCGGCGTCGACGACGACGTCGTCGGTCACCACGACGAGGATCGACCGGCGGCGGACGCCGCGGGCGACCCAGTCGAGGACGCCCCGCAGGTCGCTGCGGGGCGCCTCGAGCGACACCCGACGGTCGACCTGGCGGAGGAGGCGCTCGAGGTGCGCCTCCGTCGCCCCGGCGGGGAGGGCGACGGTGCCGCCCTCGTCGCCGGCGACGAGCGAGACGACGTCGCCGTGGCGCGACGCGATGTAGCCCAGCGCGCCGGCCGCCATGATCGCGATGTCCTTCTTGGTCTCGCCGCTGGCGGCGGTCGCGGCCATGTTGCGACCGGTGTCGACCACGAGGACCAGCGACCGCCTCCTGCTGGCGACGTAGCGCTTCACCAACGGCTCGCCGTGACGGGCGGTGGCCTTCCAGTCGATGTCCTTCACCTCGTCGCCCGGCACGTAGGCCCGGAGGTCGTCGAAGTCGTGGCTGCGGCCGTGGTGGACCGACGCCCAGCCGCCCTCGAGCAGGTCGAGGGTGCGGCGGTGCGCGAACAGGGACATCTTCGTCCGCACCCGGAGGAGGAGGCTCGCCACGGTCGTCAGGGCGTCTGCACGGAGGCGAAGACGGCGTCGATGATCGTCTCGGGGGCCACGTCGTCGGCCGTGGCCTCGTAGCCGAGGATGACACGGTGGCGCAGCACGCCGTGCCGCAGGTGCTTCACGTCTTCCGGGATGACGTAGTCGCGGCCGTGCAGCAGGGCGAGGGCACGCGCGGCCTGCATGAACGCGATGCTGGCACGCGGGCTCGCACCGAACTGGACGTAGTCGGCGAGGCTGCCGGGGATGTACTGCTGCGGGTGCCGCGTCACGTAGATGAGCTGGACGATGTAGTTGACGATCGACGCGTCGACGTACACGCGCTTGGCCAGCTCTTGCAGCCACACGACGTCCTCGAGCGAGACGCCGGTCGGCGCATCGACCTGCTGCTCGTCGTAGACGCCGGCCTCGATGCGCCGGATGACCTCGGCCTCCTCGGCGGGCGACGGGTAGTCGAGCACTTCTTTCAGGAGGAACCGGTCGAGCTGCGCCCCGGGCAGCTGGTACGTGCCCTCTTGCTCGATCGGGTTCTGCGTGGCCAGCACGAGGAACGGCCTGGGCAGCGGGTAGACGGTGCCGCCGATGCTCGTCTGCCTCTCTTGCATCGCCTCGAGCATCGCGCTCTGGGTCTTGGCGCTCGAGCGGTTGATCTCGTCGAGCAGCACGAAGTTCGAGTGCACGGGGCCGAGCTGCGTCACGAAGGTCGACTTCTGCGCGTCGTAGATCTGGGTGCCGGTGATGTCGCTGGGCAACAGGTCGGGCGTGCACTGGATGCGGGTGAAGCTCGCCTCGACGGACTGCGCGAGCGTCGCCGCAGCGGTCGTCTTGGCCAGCCCGGGGACGCTCTCGAGCAGCACGTGCCCGCCCGTGATCAGCGCGATCAGCAGGGTGTCGCGGAGGCCGGTCTGGCCCACCACCTTGCGCGAGAACGCGTGCGACACGGCACCGACGACACCGGCGGCACGCTCGAGGTCGGCGGGGCTGATCGGGGTGCCGACCGCGGCGGGAGGCGGGGGCGTCGTCGAGGTGTCGGTCACCCGGCCCACTGTAACCGAGGCGTCCGACGTCACCGACGGAGCGCCCTCCTCGCGAGGTGGTTGCCCAGGAACTGCACGAGCTGCACCAGCACGATGATGAGCAGCACCGCGCCCCACGTGACCACGGGGTCGAACTGCCGGTAGCCGTAGAGCAGGGCGAACGCGCCGAGTCCCCCGCCGCCGACGTAGCCCGCGACCGCCGACATGTCCACGAGCGCGACGAAGATGAACGTGTAGCCGAGGACCAGCGGGCCGAGCGCCTCGGGCAGCACGATGCTGCCGATGATCCGGAACGGCCCGGCGCCGGCTGCCCTCGCCGCCTCGACGACCCCCGGCTGCACCGTGAGCAGGTTCTGCTCGACGATCCGCGAGATCGCGAACGAGGCCGCGAGCGACAAGGTGAAGATGATGGCGGTGTTGCCGACGCCGGTGCCCACGACAGCCCGGGCCAGGGGCTGCGCGGCAGCGAGGAAGATGATGAACGGGATCGGCCGGAACACGTTGACGACCACGTTGAGCACGCCGAAGACGACGCGGTTCGCGAAGAGGGCGCCCTCGCGTGTGAGGTAGAGGGCGAGCCCGAGGAGGAGCCCGCCGAGCCCGCCGAAGAGCAGGGTCAAGGCGACGATGTAGACGGTCTCGTAGGCCGCCTTCCAGAGCTGGGGCTGCAGGTCGATCAGGGAGTCCATGGTCAGCGTGCCTCCGCGTCGTGGGCCGGCCGGTCGGGCGCGGCCTCGGTCGTGGGCGAGGCCGGGAGCTCGGTCGCGGCGGCCCCGAGCTCGGCGACGGCGTCCGAGACGTCGCCGTCGCCGCCCGTCAGGGCCAGGGTCAGGGTGCCGAAGGTGCGCCCGCCGATCTCGTCGATGCCGCCGAAGACGATCTCGAAGCGGACGTCGTGGCGGGCGAGCACGCCGAAGACCTGCTGCTGGTCGACGCCGCCCTCGGACACGCGGACGGTCACGAGACGGCCGTCGTGGCGACGACGGAGGGCCGCGAGGTCGTCGCCCTGCGGCGACCCGGCGACGACGGTGGACACGAAGCGCCGCGTGGACGCCTCGCGCGGGGCCGAGAAGACCTCGAAGGTGCGCCCGATCTCGACGACCCGACCACGGTCCATCACGGCCACGCGGTCGGCGATCGACTTGATGACGTCCATCTCGTGCGTGATGACGACGATGGTGATGCCCAGCTCCGCGTTGACCCGCCGGAGCAGGGCGAGCACCTCCTGCGTGGTCTCGGGGTCGAGCGCGCTCGTCGCCTCGTCGGCGAGCAGCACGCCCGGCGACGTCGCGAGGGCGCGGGCGATCCCGACGCGCTGCTTCTGGCCGCCCGACAGCTGGTCCGGGCGTGCGTGGGCCTTGTCGGCCAGGCCGACGAAGTGAAGCAGCTCGCTGATCCGCCGCTGGTGGTCGGCCTTCGGCACGCCGGCCGCCTTGAGCGGGAACTCGACGTTGCCCCAGACCGTCTTCGACGAGAACAGGTTGAACTGCTGGAAGATCATGCCGATGCCGGCGCGCACCCCGCGCAGTTCGCGCTCGCGCAGCCCGGTCACGGGTCGACCGTCGATCTCGATCCGGCCGCTCGTGGTCGGCTCGAGGGCGTTGATCAGGCGGACCAGCGTGCTCTTGCCGGCGCCGGAGTAGCCGATGATCCCGAAGATCTCGCCGTCGGCGATCTCGAGGCTGACGCCGTCGACGGCCGTCAGCGGTGCTGCGCCCTTCTCGCGGGGCGGATAGGTCTTGACGACGTCGGTCAGGGTGATGGCGGGCATGGTCTCCTCGTCACGGTCGGAAGGGCCCGACCCGCGCGCCGTCGTGGCGGGCGGGTCGGACCCGGGCGGGGGCAGGCGGCGTCAGCCGTTCTGCTCCACGAGCTCCTTCGTCTGCTCGAGCGACTCGCGCAGGTCGGCGACGGGCACCTTCGTGGTGAGGGCCGTGCCGCCCGAGTTCTCGACGACGCCGTCGGTGACGGCCTTAGTGTCCTGGTAGATCCGGACGAGCTCCTGGTACGTCTCGTCGTCCGCGTCGCCCTCGCGAGCGGCGAAGACGTTGACGTAGGGCAGCGACGCCGGGTCCTTCGGGTCGTCCGTCGCGATGATCGTGTCGGGCGAGAGCCCCGCCTTGGTGGCGTACTCGTTGTTGATGATCGCGCCGTCGAAGTCCGGCAACGACGTCGCGGCGAGGTCGGCCGCGACGGGCGAGACCGTGACCGTCGAGGCCTCGGTGTCGATGTCGTCGAGGCCGGAGAAGATGTCCCCGCCGCCCTTCAGCTCGATCAGGCCGTTCGACTGCAGCACGAGCAGCGAGCGGGCGAGGTTGCTCGCGTCGTCGGGCACGGCGACGGTGTCGCCCTTGCTGAACTGGTCGAGCGAGGTGTGCTCCTGCGAGTAGAGGGGCAGCGGGTAGATCGCCGTGGAGCCGATCGGCACGAGGTCGGCGTCGGCCGACACGTCGTACTGGGCCAGGTAGACGATGTGCTGGAACTGGTTGAGGTCGAGCTCGTCCTCGGTCAGAGCCGGGTTCGGCTGCTCGTAGTTGGCGAAGTCGACGATCTCGACGTCGATGCCCTCGTCGGCGGCGGCCTGCGTGAAGGTGGCCCAGTACGGGTCGCTCGCGCCGACGACCCCGATGCGCACGGCGTCTCCGCCGCGGTTCGCGACGGCGATGCCGACGCCCACGGCGGCGAGCACGACGACGGCCGCCACGACGATCGCGATCAGCCGGCCGCGCTTCTTCTTCGGGGCCTCGATCAGGGGTGTTGCCTCGGACATGACGTTCCTCTCAGACGGTGCGACGCACGTCGCCGGCTGCTGCTGCCGGCACCACGACCGTGCGTCCGTCCATCGTGAACGGCGGGGCGGCTCGGGTCACAATCGGCGCGTCACACGGCGACACACCGGCTCTGCGAGCAGGCACGGGAACGGGCGCGGCGACGGTGCGGGAGGCCGCGGGACCCCGAACGCCGACGCGGCACGTCAGGGCGGCAGCAGGCTGCGACGCAGAGGAGGCGCGGTGCGGCCGGAGCCTGCACCGCGCCTCCTCGGGGCGGTCGGGTCGGTGGCCGACCCGCGATCTGCCCTAGACCGTCAGGACCTGGGGCGAGCCGACCTCGCCCGGCGGCATCTCGGCCGCGAGCCGGTTGGCCTCGTCGATCAGCGTCTGGACGATCTCGGACTCGGGCACGGTCTTGATGACCTCGCCCTTGACGAAGATCTGGCCCTTGCCGTTGCCGGACGCGACGCCGAGGTCGGCCTCGCGGGCCTCGCCCGGACCGTTCACGACGCAGCCCATGACCGCGACGCGGAGCGGGACCGTCATGCCCTCGAGGCCGTCGGTGACGTCGTTCGCGAGCTTGTACACGTCGACCTGCGCACGACCGCAGCTGGGGCAGCTGACGATCTCGAGCTTGCGCTCGCGCAGGTTCAGCGACTGGAGGATCTGCAGGCCGACCTTGACCTCCTGCGCAGGAGGCGCGCTGAGGCTCACGCGGATGGTGTCGCCGATGCCCTCGCCGAGCAGGATGCCGAAGGCCGTGGCCGACTTGATGGTGCCCTGGAACTCGGGGCCGGCCTCGGTCACGCCGAGGTGCAGGGGCCAGTCGCCACGCTCTGCGAGCTGACGGTAGGCCTTGACCATGATGACCGGGTCGTTGTGCTTGACCGAGATCTTGAAGTCGTGGAAGTCGTGCTCCTCGAAGAGGGAGGCCTCCCACACCGCGGACTCGACCAGCGCCTCCGGCGTCGCCTTGCCGTACTTCTGCAGCAGGCTGGGCTCGAGCGACCCGGCGTTCACGCCGATGCGGATCGAGACGCCGGCGGCCTTGGCGGCGGCGGCGATCTTGCCGACCTGGTCGTCGAACTTGCGGATGTTGCCGGGGTTGACGCGCACTGCGGCGCAGCCGGCGTCGATCGCCTGGAACACGTAGTTCGGCTGGAAGTGGATGTCGGCGATCACCGGGATCTGGCTCTTCTTCGCGATGATCGGCAGCGTCTCCGCGTCGTCGCGAGTGGGCACCGCGACGCGCACGATGTCGCAGCCCGAGGCGGTGAGCTCGGCGATCTGCTGGAGCGTCGCGT
This sequence comes from uncultured Frigoribacterium sp., assembly GCF_963515265.1. Taxonomy (NCBI): domain Bacteria; kingdom Bacillati; phylum Actinomycetota; class Actinomycetes; order Micrococcales; family Microbacteriaceae; genus Frigoribacterium; species uncultured Frigoribacterium sp. The sequence continues at coordinate 1,763 of NZ_CAUPYL010000047.1, read as the reverse complement.
TGATGTTCGTGGTGGGCGTGGTGGTCATCGATTGGACGCTCACGGGAGCGTCGCCTCCGACGAGGACCTTGCCGACCTTGATCTGCCGCGACTTGCGTCGCGGGGCAAGGGTTTCGGGGACCTTCGGCATTCCGAGATTGACTGCAGGCACGTGGTCGATCGTAGACCCGTGCGCTGGGCGCGCGATGTCGGAGGCGAGGATGCCCGGCGGGCCAGGAGGTCAGGACGTCCGCGGGCCGGCTGCGGAGCGGGTCAGCGGATCAGCGAGATCGGGTTCACGATGTCGGCGTAGGCGAGCAGCAGCCCCATGCCGCCGAGGACGATCACGACCGCGAACGTGAGCGGGATGACCTTCGCCGTGTCGACGGGCCCCGGGTCGGGACGGCGGAACAGCTTGGCGAAGCCCCGACGGATCGCCTCGATCAGCGCGCCCGCGACGTGGCCGCCGTCGAGGGGCATCAGCGGCACGAGGTTGAAGACGAACAGCGCGACGTTGAGGCTCGCGAGCAGGCTCACGAGGAACGCCGCCCGGTCGATGAACGGCACGGTGTCGAGGCTGACCACCTCGCCCGCCATCCGGCCGACCCCGACGACGCTGACGGGGCCGTTCGCGTCGCGCTCTCCCCCGCCGAACGCGGCCTGGGCGACGGCGACCATGCGCTGCGGCAGGTGCACGATGACGTTCGCGACGTGCCCGATGTTCGTGCCGACGGTCGGCAGCACGGCCGTGACCGGCTGCTGCACCGTCACCGTCGCGAAGCCGATGCCGACGAAGCCGACCTCCTGGGTGACCGGGGCGCCGTCGTCGCCCACGACGGGCACGCCCGCCGGGTCGACCACCTGGCGTGCGGAGAGCGCCGGGGTGACCTCGAGCGTCTGCTCGCTGCCGTCGCGCTCGACCACGACGCTGAGCGTCTGGTCGGGGGCCGCGCGGAACGCACTCGTCACCTGGTCGCCGTCCGCCATCGCCACGCCGTCGATCGACACGATGCGGTCGCCGTTCTCCATGCCGGCCGCGAAGGCGGGCGCCGCCGTCGCGTCGGCCGGGCACTCGGTCTCGGTCGACCCGGCGGGCAGCACGCACTGGTTGACGAGGCCGACGGTGGTGCTCGACTGCGCCGTGCCGAAGCCGCAGAGCAGGATCGTGAAGAGCACGATCGCGATGAGCAGGTTCATCGTCGGCCCGCCGAGCATGATGATGATCCGCTTGTAGACGGGCAGCCGGTAGAAGGTGCGGTGCTCGTCGCCCTGGTCGATCGTGTCGGCGCTGGCGGTGCGCGCGTCCTGCACGAGGGTCTGGAAGAAGCCCGTGCTCGCCGTCCGGCCCTTCTGGCCCTCGCGCGCCGGCGGGTACATGCCCGACATCGAGATGTAGCCGCCGAGCGGCAGGGCCTTGACGCCGTACTCGGTCTCGCCGCGACGACGGGAGAAGACCGTCGGCCCGAAGCCGATCATGTACTGGCCGACCTTCACGCCGAACTTCTTCGCCGGCACGAGGTGCCCGATCTCGTGCAGCGCGATCGAGACGGCGAGCCCGATGACGATCACGACGATGCCGAGCAGGTAGAGCAGGACGGTTTCCACCGGGCAAGGGTAGCCGTCCGAGACGGGGAGCCGGCCCCGCACCGTCCATGGCGACGCTGTGAGGGTCCGGGGCCCGCGCCTCCTCGGCTCGGCCGTGTGCCCGGCGCCCGCTCGGCGGGACGGGCCGGGGCGGGGCGGGGCGGGGCGGGAGAAGCTAGCTGCGGGCGAGCAGCGCGTCG
>NZ_CAUPYL010000046.1:0-15277 GCF_963515265.1 uncultured Frigoribacterium sp. | reverse complement strand
GTGCCGGGCGACGCGACCGTGCCGGGCGACGCGACCGTGCCCAGCGGCGCGACCGTGCCGGGCGACGCGACCGTGCCGGGCGACGCGACCGGCGCCTCCTCGGGGTCGGCGGTGGTGCCGGTCTCGCCGGTCTCGACCCTCGACGGCCCGGTCTTCGCGCACGCGACGGTGACGCTCGACGAGCCCGCCGACCTGTTCCTCGACACGCGGTCGTGGGGCAAGGGCGTCGCGTTCGTCAACGGCTTCGCGCTCGGCCGCTACTGGACGCGCGGCCCCCAGCACACGTTGTACGTCCCCGGCGAGCAGCTGCGTGCGGGCGACAACGACCTCGTGGTCTTCGAGACGGGCGCCGCGGCGGCCCCGGTCGTGTCGTTCGTGGCCGACCCCGACCTCGGCCACACCGAGCAGTAGCCCCGCCCGGGGCCCGCCCTGCCTAGCTGCACCCCCGAACCAGCACTACACCCGCGGAACCGGGGGTGCACTGCTGGTTCGGGGGTGTTCCGTGGCTCGGGGTTCGCGGTCAGCGGCGGCGGGCAGCGCCCGGGCGACGGAACTGGCCCGTGGCGGCGAGCACCGCGACGAGCAGCACGGGGACGATCCACCCCGACCAGCCGAGGATCGTGCCCTGCACGAGGTCGATCCGCTCGCCCGCGGCCGCGAACAGCAGGGACGAGCCGGCGGCGGCGTTGAACGCGCCGTGGGCCAGGGCGGCGGGCCAGACGCTGGCCGAGCGCAGCCTCAGCCAGGCGAAGACGGCCCCGACGACGACGCACGTCCCGGTCATCATCGCGACGCCGATCCAGCCCGGCGTCTGGACTCCGTAGTTGTAGCCGAGCAGGATCAGCGGCGTGTGCCAGAGCCCCCAGACGGCCCCGCTGACCAGGACGGCAGGCGCGGTGCCCAGGGGCAGGAGGCGCGGCAGCAGGAAGCCCCGCCAGCCGAGCTCCTCCCCCAGCGCCGGCACAGTGTTGACGAAAGCGCCGATCGGGATCGACACGAGCTGGAGCGCGACGAGCAGGCCGATCGGCGGCAGCGGCCCGGGATCGCCGAGGCCCGCGGTCGCCTGGGCGACCTGCTGTTCGGTCAGCTCGCGGAAGGCCGAGAACCCGGTGACGTCGGCCGGGTAGGAGCCGAGCGCGGCACCGATCGGCAGGGCGACGAGCACGAGCCCGACAGGCACGACGAGCCCGAGGCCGAGGTACACGAGCAGTCGGCCCACGGGGCGCAGCGGCCACAGCCCGAGCGACCGTGGGATCGACGCCGGACGGTCGACGAACCGGCTGACGAGCAGGGCCCCGATCGCGGGCGTCGCCATCATCGCGACCGCGCAGACGCCGAGCAGCGGGCTGGCGAGGCCGTCACCGAGCCAGAGCGGCAGGCAGACGAACCAGGCGAGGCCGAACGAGATCAACACGAACGCGGCGATCGGCCACCACGAGACACGCAGCTCGACGACGATCGACCCGGTGGAGGCGTCGGCTGAGTCCGCAGACAGGTAGCGGTCACCGGCCACGTGCGCCGCGACCGGCTGCCACTCGGCGGACGTCGACTCGTCGAGGTCACAGGTGTCGGCATCCACGTCGTCGACCCGCTCACCGCCGGGTGCCGTCCATCCGTGCGCGGGCGGCCGGGAGGAGGGGTTCGTCGTCATCGGTGCTCCGTCGGTCAGCTCGGGCCTCGTGGCAGGGTCTGCTCCATGGTCGCGGCTGCTGCGAGGCCGCACCTCCCCCGATCAGCCGACCCGCGCCTCCTCCGCTCGGCCCGACCTGCTCGACCTGCCCGACCGTCGAGCGCGCATCTCTCAGGAACAGCTCGTCTTGCGTTCCTGATCCGTGCACGACGAAGGAACCCGCGTCCTGATCCGTGGAGGATCAGGACGCGAGTTCCTGAGTGGTGCAGCGGAGCCGGACGGGGCTAGAAGTCCCAGTCCTCGTCCTCGGTGTTGACGGCCTTGCCGATGACGTACGACGAGCCCGACCCCGAGAAGAAGTCGTGGTTCTCGTCGGCGTTCGGCGAGAGGGCCGACAGGATCGCCGGGTTCACGTCGGTCGTCTCCTTGGGGAACATCGGCTCGTAGCCGAGGTTCATCAGCGCCTTGTTGGCGTTGTAGTGCAGGAACTTCTTGACGTCCTCCGTCAGGCCGACGGTGTCGTACAGATCCTGCGTGTACTGGATCTCGTTCTCGTAGAGCTCGAAGAGCAGGTTGAACGTGTAGTCCTTGATCTCCTGCTTGCGCTCGTCCGAGGCGCCCTCGAGCCCCTTCTGGAACTTGTAGCCGATGTAGTACCCGTGCACGGCCTCGTCGCGGATGATGAGGCGGATCAGGTCGGCCGTGTTGGTGAGCTTGGCGCGCGACGACCAGTACATCGGCAGGTAGAAGCCGCTGTAGAACAGGAACGACTCGAGCAGGGTCGAGGCGACCTTGCGCTTCAGGGGGTCGTCGCCCGTGTAGTAGTCGAGGACGATCTGGGCCTTCTTCTGCAGGTTCGGGTTCTCGACCGACCAGCGGAAGGCGTCGTCGATCTCGGGCGTCGACGCCAGGGTCGAGAAGATCGACGAGTAGCTCTTGGCGTGCACCGACTCCATGAACGCGATGTTCGTGTAGACGGCCTCTTCATGAGGGGTGATCGCGTCGGGGATCAGGCTGATCGCGCCGACGGTGCCCTGGATCGTGTCGAGCAGCGTCAGGCCCGTGAACACGCGCATGGTGAGCTGCTGCTCTTCGGGAGTCAGGGTGTTCCACGACTGCACGTCGTTCGACAGCGGGATCTTCTCGGGCAGCCAGAAGTTGTTGACGAGGCGGTTCCAGACCTCGACGTCCTTGTCGTCCTGGATGCGGTTCCAGTTGATCGCGCTGACCGACTTGATCAGCGGGATCGACTTGCCGGTGGCGTGCACCGGGTCGCCGGCGACGCTGTTGATCTTGTCGGTGATGGTCATGTCGTCTCTTCCGTCGGGATGATGCCGTGGATCTCAGTCAAGGAGGCGGGGGCCGGTCGTCGAGACCGGCCCCCGCCGGGTGGCCGCGAGGCCTAGAGCATGCAGTGCGCCGCAGGGGCGGCGGCCGTGCATCGCAGGAGCGGCGATGCACTGACCGGCACTACAACATGCACGAGACGCAGCCGTCGACCTCGGTGCCCTCGAGGGCGAGCTGGCGCAGACGGATGTAGTAGATCGTCTTGATGCCCGCGCGCCATGCGTAGATCTGGGCCTTGTTGATGTCGCGGGTCGTCGCGGTGTCCTTGAAGAACAGGGTCAGCGAGAGGCCCTGGTCGACGTGCTGCGTCGCCGCGGCGTAGGTGTCGATGATCTTCTCGGGGCCGATCTCGTAAGCGTCGGTGTAGTACTCCAGGTTGTCGTTCGTCATGAACGGCGCCGGGTAGTAGACGCGGCCGAGCTTGCCTTCCTTGCGGATCTCGATCTTCGACGCGATCGGGTGGATCGACGACGTCGAGTGGTTGATGTACGAGATCGAGCCGGTCGGGGGCACCGCCTGCAGGTTCTGGTTGTACAGGCCGTGCTGCATGACGCTGGCCTTGAGCTGACGCCAGTCCTCTTGCGTGGGGATCGTGACGCCCGACGCGGCGAAGAGGCCGGCCGCGCGCTCGGTGCTGGGCACCCACTCCTGCTCGGTGTACTTGTCGAAGAACTCGCCGGAGGCGTACTTCGAGTCCTCGAAGCCGCCGAAGGTCACGCCGCGCTCGATCGCGATCGTGTTCGAGGCGCGCAAGGCGTGGAACAGCACCGTGTAGAAGTAGATGTTCGTGAAGTCGATCGCTTCTTCGCTGCCGTAGTGCACGCGCTCACGAGCCAGGTAGCCGTGCAGGTTCATCTGGCCGAGGCCGATGGCGTGCGACTGGTCGTTGCCGACCTCGATCGAGCGGACCGACTGGATGTGGCTCATGTCGCTGACCGCGCTGAGGCCGCGGATCGCGGTCTCGACGGTCTTGCCGAAGTCGGGGGCGTCCATCGAGAGCGCGATGTTCATCGACCCGAGGTTGCACGAGATGTCCTTGCCGATCTCGTTGTACGACAGGTCTTCGTTGAACGTGGTCGGGGTGTTGACCTGCAGGATCTCCGAGCACAGGTTCGACATGTTGATGCGGCCCTTGATGGGGTTCGCCTTGTTGACCGTGTCCTCGAAGACGATGTAGGGGTAGCCCGACTCGAACTGGATCTCGGCGATCGTCTGGAAGAAGTCGCGCGCCTTGATCTTGGTCTTCTTGATGCGGCCGTCGGCCACCATCTCGCGGTACTTCTCGCTGATCGCCACGTCGCCGAAGGGGACGCCGTAGACCTTCTCGACGTCGTACGGCGAGAAGAGGTACATGTCCTCGTTGTTCTTGGCGAGCTCGAACGTGATGTCGGGCACGACGACGCCGAGGGACAGCGTCTTGATGCGGATCTTCTCGTCGGCGTTCTCGCGCTTGGTGTCGAGGAACCGCATGATGTCGGGGTGGTGCGCGCTGAGGTACACGGCACCGGCGCCCTGGCGGGCACCCAGCTGGTTCGCGTAGCTGAAGCTGTCCTCGAGGAGCTTCATGACGGGGATGATGCCCGACGACTGGTTCTCGATCTGCTTGATCGGGGCGCCGGCCTCGCGGATGTTCGACAGCGACAGCGCGACGCCGCCGCCGCGCTTCGACAGCTGCAGCGACGAGTTGATGCCGCGCGAGATCGACTCCATGTTGTCCTCGATGCGCAGCAGGAAGCAGCTGACGAGCTCGCCTCGCTGGGCCTTCGCGGTGTTGAGGAACGTGGGGGTCGCCGGCTGGAAGCGGCCGCCGATGATCTCCTCGACGAGGTCGATCGCGAGCTGCTCGTCGCCCTGGGCCAGGCCGAGGGCGGTCATCACCACCCTGTCCTCGAAGCGCTCGAGGTATCGCTTGCCGTCGAACGTCTTGAGCGTGTACGAGGTGTAGTACTTGAACGCGCCGAGGAAGGTCTGGAACCGGAACTTCTTCGAGTAGGCCAGGTCGTTCAGGCGCTCGATGAAGGCGAAGTCGTACTGCTCGATGGTCGCGAGCTCGTAGTACTCGTTCTCGACGAGGTAGTCGAGGCGCTCACGCAGGTTGTGGAAGAAGACCGTGTTCTGGTTGACGTGCTGCAGGAAGTACTGCTTGGCCGCCTCCCGGTCCTTGTCGAACTGGATCTCGCCGGACGGACCGTAGAGGTTCAGCATCGCGTTGAGCGAGTGGTAGTCCATGGTCATGCCCTGGCCGGGTGCTGCGATCACTTCGAGATCGTCGACTGCCGTGTCCAAAATTCTTCCAATCCGTTCTGTACTGCTGAGACGTCGTCCGGGGTGCCGAAGACCTCGAACCGGTAGAGGAGGGGCACGTCGCACTTGGCGGCGACGATGTCGCCGGCGAGGCAGTACCCCTCTCCGAAGTTGGTGTTGCCCGCCGCGACCACGCCTCGGATGAGGCTTCGGTTGCCCTCGTCGTTGAGGAACCGGATGACCTGCTTCGGGACGGCGCCTCGGCCCTCGCCGCCGCCGTAGGTCGGCAGGACGAGCACGTAGGGGTCACGGGCGTGGAGCGGGGGCTCGGAGGGGAAGAGCGGGATCCGCTCGGCCGGCACCCCGAGCTTCTCGACGAAACGGTGCGTGTTGCCCGAGACGCTGGAGAAGTAGATGAGATGGGTCACGGTGACGACCGCCTCCTCTGCTCGTGGTGCTGTGCCTCCGGCGACGGGATCGGGCCGCGGCCCGGCCGTCACGAGGAGGCGCGGGTCAGGAGACGCGAGCGGCCAGGCCGGCGATCTTGTCGGGACGGAAACCGCTCCAGTGGTCGTCGTCGGCGATGACGACGGGCGCCTGGAGGTAGCCGAGCGCCTTGACGGTCTCGAGCGCGGCGTCGTCGGCGGTGACGTCGAGGACTTCGTACTCGATGCCCTTGTTGTCGAGGGCGCGGTAGGTGGCCGTGCACTGGACGCAGGACGGCTTGGTGTAGACGGTGATGGCCATGGTTTCCCCTGTGTTCTCGGGCCGACGCGGGGGTCGGACGCGGTGGTTCTGATGCGGGTCTGGGGCAGCGGGCGTAGTACCTGCGGCAACTCCTCGATACTACATCTTGTGGCCCGGACTCGGGCCCACAACTAGATGCGGTGTTACAGGCGTGTAGTTCCGTCGGGAGAGTTCTCCACAGGAGTTCCCCCAAGTTCTGCACAGATCTGGCGGAGTTGCCCCCAGGATCTGGCGGTTGTGCACATGTTCCTCCCCACCTCCGACATCGCAGCCGGGTCGTCCCCAGTTCGGGGCCACGGCGTGTCGCGGCGTGTCGGCACGGGGCTGCCGGACGCGCCCGCTCCTCCGTAGACTCGACCTCTCGTGAGCACCTATTCGTCCCTCCTGAAGACCCCCGGCGTGGGGCGCATCATCGCGGCCCAGCTGACCGCGCGGTTCCCCTTCGGGATGCTCTCGCTCGCGTTCCTGCTGCACGTCGAGCACGTGCACCACTCGTACGCGGCGGCAGGCCTCGTCCTCGCGGCGACGAGCATCGGCCAGGCGATCTCCGGCCCGCTCACGAGCCGCTGGATGGGCCGCTGGGGCATGCGCCCGGTGCTGATGCTCACCCTCGCCGTCTGCCTGGTGACGATGCTCGCGTTCACCGCGTACGACTTCTCGGTGCCCGCCTTCATGGCCCTCGGCTTCGTCACGGGCCTCAGCGTGCCGCCCGTCCAGCCCGCCGTCCGCACGATCTACCCGAAGATGGTCAACTCGTCGCAGCTGACGCCCCTCTTCTCGCTCGACGCCTCCGCCCAGGAGATCATCTGGGTCGCCGGGCCGGTCATCACCACCTTCGTCGGCACGCAGGTCGGCACCCGCGAGGCGATCTGGCTGGCCGCGCTCTTCCTCGTCGGCGGCGGCATCTGGTTCATCGCCTCGCCCGAGGTCGGCCGTGTGCGCATCCCCCGCAGCAAGCGCTCGTTCGGCAAGGTGCTCGCGCGCCCCACCGTCCTGCTCGCCACCGTCGCGGGCTTCCTGCTCATCGGCGCGTGCGCTGCGGTCGAGGCCGGCGTCGTGGCGCTCTTCGGCGAGGGCAGCGCCGACTCGGGCATCGCCCTGGCCGTCTTCGCCGCCGGCTCGCTCGTCGGCGGCCTCGCGCTCGGTCACGTGCCCGTCGGCCCCTGGGCGCTCGGCCGCCGCCTCGCCATCGTGTTCGTCGGCATGGTGCTCGCGATCTTCGCCACGGGGCTCCTGCCGATCAGCGGCGCCCTGCTCGTCGCCGGGGTCGGCATCGCTCCCGCCCTCGCCGTGATGTTCGCCATCGTCTCGTCGAGCGTCAAGTTCAGCGACACCGCCGAGGCCTACGGCTGGGCGGGCACCGGCCAGCTGATCGGCTCGGCCCTCGGCTCGGCCATCGCCGGCTTCTGGATCGACCGCATCGGCGGCCAGGGCGGCCTCGTGGTCGCCGCGGCCTTCGCGTTCGTGGGCGTGGTCGTCGGCCTCGTGTTCCACCGTGCGCTGCCCGACCTCCGCGGCCGCGACGCGAGCCCGCTGCCCGACACGGAGCCGGTCCCCGTCCAGGCCAGCTGACCTGCGACCACCGGCCTGCGACCACCGGTCCGCGCCTCCGCATCGCCTGCCGGCCCGCGCCTCCTCCTCGTCCCTCGGCCCGTGCCTCCTCCTCGCCTGCTGGCCCGCGCCTCCTCGGCCCGGCCGTGACCGCGGATGGGAGGATCGGGGCATGACCGACATCACCGTCCCGTCCGTCGTCCTGTCCGACGGAGCCCGCATCCCCCAGCTCGGCCTCGGCGTCTACAAGGTCGCCGACGACGAGGCGCGCACCGTCGTCGCCACCGCCCTCGAGCTCGGGTACCGCCACGTCGACACGGCGTCGTTCTACGGCAACGAGGTCGGCGTCGGGCAGGCGCTGCGCGCCTCCGACGTGCCGCGGGACGACGTCTTCGTCACCACCAAGGTCTGGAACACCGAGCAGGGCTACGACGAGACGCTGCGCGCCTTCGACGCGAGCCTCGACCGCCTCGGCACCGACCACGTCGAGCTCTACCTGATCCACTGGCCGGCCCCCACGCAGGACAGGTACGTCGACACCTGGCGTGCGCTCGAACGGATCGCCGAGGAGGGGCGGGCCCGGTCGATCGGCGTCAGCAACTTCCAGGTGCACCACCTCGAGCGGCTGCTCGGCGAGACGAGCGTCGTGCCGGTCATCGACCAGGTGGAGGCCCACCCGTGGCTGCAGCAGCACGAGCTGCGCGAGTTCTGCGCCGCCCGGGGCATCGTCGTCGAGGCCTGGTCGCCGCTCGCCCGCGGCCGGGTGCTCGACGACGCCGTGATCGGGCGGATCGCCGCGAAGCACGGGGTCGAGCCCGCCCAGGCCGTCATCCGATGGCACCTGCAGCAGGGGCTCGTGGTGATCCCCAAGACGGTCAACGCGCGCCGGCTGGCGACGAACCTCGACGTGTTCGGCTTCGAGCTCGACGAGGACGACCTCGCCGAGATCGCCGCGCTCGACAGCGGCGAGCGCTCCGGCTCGCACCCCGACCAGGTCGGCTGACCCCTCCTCTCCTCCCTCGCCCTCGCCCTCGCTCTCGCTCTCGCCCTCGCTCTCGCTCGAGTCGGCGGGTCGGTGCCACGTGCGGCGGGTCGCCGTGCCCGACGGCGGGCGGGCGCTGACCCGCCGTGGACGACGGGAACCCGCCGACATCGAACGAGACGAGACGAGACGAGAGGAGAGGGGCCTGAGCGGGCACGACGAGGGGCGGACCGAGGAGGCGCGGGTCGAGGGGCGCGCGCCGCTCGCGTACCGTGGTGGGCGCACATCACGAGCAAGGAGCACCCATGACGATCGTCGCCGCCGCTGACGGATCCGCCCTCGGCAACCCCGGCCCCGCCGGCTGGGCCTGGTACGTCGACGACGACCGCTGGGCCGCGGGCGGCTGGCCCCGCGCGACGAACAACCAGGGCGAGCTCACCGCGGTGCTCGAGCTGCTGCGCGCCACGGCCGACGCCGGCGAGCCGGTGCACATCCTGTGCGACAGCCAGTACACGATCAAGGCCTGCACCGAGTGGATGCCCGGCTGGAAGCGCAAGGGCTGGCGCAAGGCCGACGGCAAGCCGGTGCTGAACGTCGAGATCCTCAAGGAGCTCGACGACGCCCTCGCCGGGCGGAGGGTCACCTTCGAGTGGGTCCGCGGCCACGTCGGGCACGAGATGAACGAGGCGGCCGACGTCCGCGCCCGGGGTGCCGCCACAGCGTTCCAGAACCGCACCGACGTGCCCGCGGGACCGGGCTGGCCCGGCGCCCCCGTCGCGACGACGTCCCCGGTCGCGGCACCGCCCGAGCCGCCCGCCACCCTCTTCTAGGCCGCGCCCACACGGCACTGCACCGGGTTCAGTGCACTGCACCTCGTCCAGACCCGGTGCGGTGTACGAGACCCGGTGCGGTGAACGTCAGCGCGGCCGAACCCGGTGCCGTGAGCGGCCCCGCAGCGCAGCGCAGCGCAGCGCGCTACATCGAGGGGTGCGTGCTCGACAGCCCGCCGTCGACGACGAACTGCGCGCCGGTCGAGAACGCGGAGTCGTCCGAGGCGAGGTGCAGGGCGAGCCCGGCCACCTCCTCCGGCATGGCCAGCCGCCCGCGGGGGCTCATCGTGCGGAACGCGTCGAGCAGGGCGGGCTGGGCCTCGACCTGACGTCGGAACAGCGCCGTGTCGGTCGGCCCGGGGTGCAGGGAGTTGATGCGGATGTCCCAGCCCTCCTGGGCGGCGTGCGCCGCGCTCGAGCGGGTGAGGCCCACGAGGGCGTGCTTGCTCGCGGTGTAGGCCGCGTCGTCGCCGAAGCCGAGGAACGACGTCGCCGGCGCGAGGTTGATGATCGAGCCGCCCGAGCGCTCCGGGTTGGCGCGCATCTGCTCGATGGCGAAGCGCGTGCCGAGCATGACGCCCGTGACGTTGACCGCGAAGACCCTGTTCCAGCTCTCGAGCTGGGTCACGTCGATCGACTGGCCCGAGACGATGCCCGCGTTGTTGACGAGCACGTCCAGGTGACCGTAGTGGTCGGCCACCCTGTCCATCACGCGCTTCCAGTCGCCGCCGTTGGCGACGTCGTGCTGGATGAACTCGGCACCGGCCTCGGCGGCGACGGCTGACCCGTCGAGGATGTCGGTCGCGACGACCTGGGCGCCCTCGTCGGCGAACCGGCGGACGATCGCCTCGCCGATGCCCGAGGCAGCTCCCGTGACGATCGCGACTTTTCCGGACAGGCGAGACATGGGTCCTCCTCGGGGAGCCCGACGACGGGTCGCCGGGGGCGGTGCACCGGAGGGTCGCTCCGGGGGTGACGGGCAGCCGTGGTCGGCCGGGCCGCCGACAACGTTACTCCTCGACGAGCATGCCCCCGGCGCCGCTGCCCCCGGCGCGCTCGGAGGCCGGGCCGACGGCCGTGACCGTGACCACCGCCTCCCCGCGCTCGTCGCTCGACGCGAGGTCGACGACGGCCGAGATGCCGAAGTCGTGGTCGCCGTCGGGGTCGGCGAGGATCTGACGGACGCGCCACACGGTCGGCAGCTGCTCGATCTGCAGCATGTGCGGCCCCCGGGCGTCGGTGTCGGTGCCGATCATGTCGTACTCGTCGAAGTAGCGGTCGAGCGCCTGCCCCCAGCGGTCGGTGTCCCACCCCGAGGAGGCGTCGAGCTGACCCAGCCCCTCGGCGTCGTCCCGCGCCATCAGCTGCACCCTGCGGAACATCTCGTTGCGGACCGCGATGCGGAACGCGCGGTCGTTCGCCGTGAAGCGGCGGAGCACCGGCGGAACGATCTCGTCGTGGGCCTCGACCTCGCGGGGGTTGAGCATCTCCTCCCACTCGTCGAGCAGCGACGAGTCGACCTGGCGCACCAGCTCGCCGAGCCACTCGATCAGGTCGGCGAGCTCGTCGGTCTTGGCCTCGTCGGGAACGGTCTGGCGCAGGGCCCGGAACGCGTCGGAGAGGTACCGGAGCACGAGGCCCTCCGAGCGGGCGAGACCGTAGAAGGCCACGTAGTCGCCGAACGTCATCGCGCGCTCGTAGAGGTCGCGCACGACCGACTTGGGGCTCAGCGCGAAGTCGCCGATCCACGGCTGGGACGCCGCGTACGTCTCGAACAGCGCGGTCAGGAGCTCGTCGAGGGGCTTCGGCCAGGTGACGCCCTCGAGCAGCTCCATCCGCTGGTCGTACTCGACGCCCTCGCGCTTCATCTCGGCCACGGCCTCGCCGCGCGCCTTGAACTGCTGCTGGGACAGGATCGGACGCGGGTCGTCGAGAGTGGCCTCCACGACGGAGACGACGTCGAGCGCGTAGCTCGGCGACTCCTGGTCGAGCACGTCGAAGGTCGCCAGGGCGAAGGGCGAGAGCGGCTGGTTCAGGGCGAAGTTCGCCTGGAGGTCGACCGTCAGGCGGATGGTGGGCGCACCTCCGTCGGGGCTCTCCTCCTGCACGACGACCTCTGCGGTGCGGAGCGTGCGGTAGATCGAGATCGCCTGCCGCGCCATCGCGTACTGCGCCGACCGGGGCTCGTGGTTGTCGAAGACGAGCGAGCGCACGTTCGCGAAGACGTCGCCCCCGCGACCGATGACGTTGAGCAGCATGGCGTGGGTGATCTGCATGTGCGAGACCAGCGCCTCCGGCTCCGCGGCGATCAGCTTGTGGAAGCTCGGCTCGCCCCACGAGACGAAGCCCTCCGGCGCCTTCTTGCGGACGATCTTGCGCTTCTTCTTCGGGTCGTCGCCCGCCTTCTCGATCGCCTTGAGGTTGTCGATCTCGTGCTCCGGGGCCTGCAGCACCACGGTGCCCGACGTGTCGTAGCCGGCACGGCCGGCACGACCGGCGACCTGGTGGAACTCCCGGGCCGTGAGCTGCCGCATGCGGGTGCCGTCGAACTTCGTGAGCGCGGTGAGCAGGACGGTGCGGATCGGCACGTTGATGCCCACGCCGAGGGTGTCGGTGCCGCAGATGACCCGGAGCAGCCCCCGCTGGGCGAGCTGCTCGACGAGGCGCCGGTACTTGGGCAGCATGCCCGCGTGGTGCACGCCGATGCCCGAGCGCACCAGGCGGCTGAGGGTCTTGCCGAAGCCGGTGCTGAAGCGGAACCCGCCGATCAGCTCGGCGATCTCGTCCCGCTGCTCACGACTGGCCACCTTGATGCTCGACAGGGCCTGCGCGCGCTCGAGCGCGGCGGCCTGCGAGAAGTGCACGACGTAGACGGGGGCCTCGCCGGTGGACAGCAGTTCTTCGACCGTCTCCTGGACGGGGGTCTGGGCGTACGAGTAGTGCAGCGGCACCGGGCGCTCGACGCCGGTCACCCGGGCGACCGGCCGGCCGGTGCGGCGCGACAGGTCGTCGACGAGGCGCGTGACGTCGCCGAGGGTCGCCGACATGAGGAGGAACTGCGCGCGGTCGAGCAGCAGCAGCGGCACCTGCCAGGCCCAGCCGCGCGACTGGTCGCCGTAGAAGTGGAACTCGTCCATCACGACCTGGTCGACGTCGGCGTCCGAGCCGTGGCGCAGGGCGAGGTTCGCGAGGATCTCGGCGGTGCAGCAGATGATCGGCGCGTCGGCGTTGACCGACGAGTCGCCCGTCACCATGCCGACCTTCTCCGGCCCGAACAGCTCGACCAGTGCGAAGAACTTCTCGCTGACCAGGGCCTTGATGGGCGCCGTGTAGTACGTCCGCCTGCCCTGCGAGAGCGCGACGAAGTGCGCGCCTGCCGCGACCAGGGACTTGCCCGTGCCGGTCGGCGTGCTGAGCACGACCGAGGCGCCGGAGACGAGCTCCATCATCGCCTCGTCCTGCGCCGGGTACAACGGGAGGCCGCGACCCTGGGCCCACTCCGCGAAGTCGGCGTAGGCCGTGTCCTGGTCGTACGACTCGGGCCCCGGGTTCTCGGGCAGCAGGGCGGACAGCGGTGCGGAGGGGGCGGGCGACATGATGTGTCGATCCTGCCCCATGCCGGCGACAGCGAGGCGAGGCGGGCCGGAGGCGGTCGGCACCGATCCGGGCACGCGGGAGGGGCGAGACGGCGGGTCCCGAGACAGCACACGCCCCCGTGGCCGAGCAGGGCTCGGGCGGAGGCGTGCGGTCGCGCCCTCGGACGAGGCCGGGCAGGATCGGATCAGGAGACCACGCTCGGTCGCACGTCGACGATGACGGGCGCGATGTGCCCCGGTAACCAGCCGGTGAGCACACTGCACCTTAGCTCGCGCTCCCCCGGCGGCGTGGGGTGAACGGCGGGTGATTCATGCGTTCGACTAGAACTGGGGGCACGGAGGGCGTGCGGGGCTGCGCTCCTCGGCCAGCGGGCTCAGCGCAGCGGGACGTGCCCGCCGAGCGTGTCGTCTACCTGCTCGACGGCGCCCTCGCGAGCGGCGTCGTCGGCGGCCGAGCCGGCGTGCTCCTCGACGGGAGCCGGGTCGTCCCCGTGCACCGCGGCCGCGTCGTGGCGGGGGTCGACGTCGTGGTCTGCGGGGTCGTGGCTCTGGGTGTCGCTCATGGGGCGCCTCCTCGTGTCGTCCGTCGCCGTGGCGGCGGAGGGGGCCGGACGGCCCCGTCCCGCACGACCGTACCCGCGCCTCCGTCGCACACGTCCAGCGCCGACACGGTAGACAGGAGGAGGCGCACCGAGCGCCGCCCCGACCCCAGGAAGAGTGCAGACGATGTCGTCATCCACCCCGTCCCCCGCGGCCCTCCGCGTCGCCGTCACCGGCGGCAGCGGCAAGCTCGGCCGAGCCGTCGTCCGCGACCTCGCCGCCCACGGCTGGCAGGTCGTGCTGCTCGACCGCGTGCCGAGCCCCGACCCGGTCGAGGGCGTCACCTACGTGCAGGTCGACCTGTCCGACTACGGCCAGGTGCTGCAGGCGCTCACCCACGTCGACGACCGCTACGACTCGATCGACGCCGTCGTGCACCTCGGCGCGATCCCGGCGCCCGGGCTCGTGCCGAACGCGACCCTGTTCCACAACAACGTCACCGGCAGCTACAACGTGTTCGCCGCAGCCCGTGCGGCCCACATCCGCAACGTCGTCTGGGCCTCCAGCGAGACCCTGCTCGGCATCCCGTTCGACCTCGACCCGCCCTACCTGCCCCTCGACGAGGAGTACGCCGTGCGGCCCGAGTCGTCGTACTCGCTCGGCAAGGCCCTCGACGAGGAGATGGCCCGCCACTTCACCCGCTGGGACCGCCAGCTGAAGATGATCGGCCTCCGCTTCTCGAACGTCATGGACGACGGCGACTACTCGGAGTACCCCTGGGACGAGACCCCCGAGAAGAAGACGTTCAACCTCTTCTCGTACATCGACGCCCGCGACGGCGCCCAGGCCGTGCGCAAGGCGCTCGAGAGCGACCTCGTCGGCTTCGAGGCGTTCATCATCGCCGCGACCGACACGGTCATGAACACGCCCACCGCCCTGCTCGCCGACCAGTTCTGGCCGACCGTCGAGCGCCGCGCCGCCGTCGAGGGGACCGACTCGCTGCTCAGCAGCGACAAGGCCCGCGACCTGCTCGGCTTCGTCCCCGAGTACAGCTGGCGCACCTGGGGCGACCGGGTCGGCAAGCAGGAGGCGGCGGCCGACGACGAGACGGGCGACGACCTGTAGGTGCGGACACCGCCCGACGAGCCCTCAGCGCCCCTCGCTCAGCAGTAGTCCTTGAGCATGGACGGTCCGAAGATCGCGATGACCAGGCCGTCGACGCTGTGCGCAGAGGCGCCGTAGGGACTGATCTCGTCCAGCGACGACAGCTCGTCGACCCTGACCAGGTCGTAGACGAGCGAGAGGGACTGATGCGACGAGTCACCCGACACGTCCTCGATGTACGCGGGGTCGGTCGCCTCGGCGAGGGGGGCGATCGGGTCCCCGACGGCGACTCCTCCCGGGGTCTGCAGCCGAACGCTCCGGCCGTCGCTCGTCTCGATCGACGTGTCCTTCGTCCCGAAGGTCAGCGTGCCCTCGTCGGTGTGGAGATCGGGCGTCCCGAGGTAGG
Source organism: uncultured Frigoribacterium sp. (assembly GCF_963515265.1). Classification (NCBI taxonomy): domain Bacteria; kingdom Bacillati; phylum Actinomycetota; class Actinomycetes; order Micrococcales; family Microbacteriaceae; genus Frigoribacterium; species uncultured Frigoribacterium sp. The sequence continues at coordinate 300 of NZ_CAUPYL010000046.1, read as the reverse complement.
TGCCCTCGCCCCAGCCCCAGCGGGTCTGAGCCGGCTGGCAGTGGTCCTCCTGGACTCCCGCCTCCCGCGGTTCGCCGAGGGCCCGCGTAAGCAGGGCGACGGCCTCGTCGAGGGGCAGGGCGACCACGTCGAGCGAGGCCAGCTCGGACTCGCCCTGACGGAGCGAGAGCCCGGCTGCGGACACCACGATCGTGTCGACCGACGCGAGCGGGTCAGGAGCGGGAGCGGGCGTGGCCGTCGCCTCGGGGGCCGGGGCCGACGCCGCCGCCGTGGCCGTCGCGCGCGGGGTCGCGTCCCCGT
>NZ_CAUPYL010000045.1:0-15523 GCF_963515265.1 uncultured Frigoribacterium sp. | reverse complement strand
GTGACGACGAGCGCGACGCCCGACACCAGCGCGAGCCCGGCGAGCAGTGCGGGCAGCGTGCTCTCGGCGCCCGTGTTCGCGAGGCGCTGGGCGGAGAGCTGGCCGCGGGTGCGGTCAGCGACGGGAGTGACCGGGACGGCGGGCGTCACGGGCGGCGTCGTGACCGGCGGCGTGGTCACGGGCGGCACGACGACCGGCGGCACGACCGCCGCCGCGTCGACGGTGATCACGTACGTCTCGCTGTCGTCGGGCGCGTCGCCGTTCGAGGCGGTGATCGTCACGGTCGTCGAGCCGGGCGTCGTGGGCGTGCCCGAGATGACGCCGGTGCCGGAGTCGAGGCTCAGTCCGGCGGGCAGGGTGCCCCCCGTGACCGTGAAGGTCGGGGAGGGGGCTCCGCTGGCCGTCACGGGGAAGGTGTAGGGCGTGCCCGCCGTGGCCGTGGTGGGCGCTCCGGAGGTGATGGTCGGGTTGCTGGTCACGTCGCCGGCCGCGCAGTCCTCCGGCACGGTGATCGCGTCGTTGATCAAGGTCACGGCGCCGGTGCGGGCGAGGAGACGGCCGATCACGGTCGAGCCGTCGTTCACGCTGACGGACGTCTGCGCGAGGACGGTGCCCCGGAACTGCGATCCGGTGCCGATGGTGGCCGAGCTGCCGACCTGCCAGAAGACGTTGCAGGCGCTCGCGCCCGGGGGCAGGATCATCGTCGTCGCCGAGCCGATGGTGAGGGTGCTCGACGCCTGGATGACCCAGACCGACTCCGCCGTGCCGGCGAAGGTCAGGGCGCCGTTGGCCGACAGCGCGACCTCGCCGCCCGAGTAGACGCCGGGGGTCAGCGACCGACCGGCCAGCTCGGTGACGCCGGATTCCTGCGGCGTCAGCGACCGCGCGACGTCGTAGGCGGTCGTGAGGTCGGCCTGCGCCTGGGCCGAGGCGGCGTCGTTGACGTGCACGACGCCTCCCGCGGCGATCACGCCGGGGCCCGTCGCGGGGTCGAAGCCGGTGATCGCGCCCTCGGCGCTCACGCCGATGTCGCCGTCGACGACGCTGGGGCCGGTGTTGGTGATCGCCGAGCTCGCGAGGACGCCGTAGGTCGCGGCGGAGCCGAGCCCCACCGGGCCCGGGATCACCGTGTCGGCCTGGGCCGGCAGCGCGGCCGTGACCGTGAGGGCGGCGGCGACGCCGAGCACGACGGCCGTCCGCGAGAGAAGGAGGGTGGACGTCGTGCGGGCCATGGCGGCACCTGACTGCGGAGAGGAGGCACCAGAGCACACGTGTCGGACGTGCTGACGTTCCCCGTTGACTGAGATATACGCCTGATCGGCGACGAGCACAATGATCGCGCTGGTTCTCCCGGCTGACGCGCGACCGGTCGTACCCCGGCCGGTGGCGTCGCCCCGTACCCCGGGCTGGCCCCCGGCCGGGGGTGGCGAGTGTCACGTCTCGTTCCGAGCATCGCGTCCCGCCGTGGCGCGACGGGATGCTCGGAACGTGATGCGACAACCGAGCGAGCCGCCTAGGAGGCGCGCACCACCAGGGCAGGCAGGGTCGCGCCCTCCGGCCCGGTCACCTGCACCGCGCCTCCTCGCCTCTCGACGCGGAAGACGGTCGGCTCGGCTGTCGCCTGGTCGGTCACGGTGACCTCTCGCACCCCGTCGGGCCCGGGGAACACGTGCAGCGTCAGCCCGTCGAGGTAGTCGTAGTCGGGCCGGTCGTCCCGGGCGCCGACGGGCACGACCGCGCCCTCGCGGACGTACAGCGGCAGGGTGTCGAAGCCGTGCCGCTCGGTGCGCCACGACCCGCCCTCGACGACCTCGCCGGTGAACCAGTTCGTCCAGCGGCCGTGCGGCAGGTACACCTCGACGGTGCCGTCGGCCGAGAACACCGGCGCGACGAGCAGGTCGGGGCCGAGCATGTACTGCGTGTCGACGTGCACGACGGCGCGGTCGCGGTCGAACTCGAGCACCATCGGCCGCATGACGGGCACTCCCCGCTCGTGCGCCTCGACGCCCGCCTGGAACAGGTACGGCATCAGCGACAGCTTGAGCTTCGTGAACGACCGCGTGACGTCGACGGCCTCGTCGTCGAACAGCCACGGCACCCGGTACGAGCTCGACCCGTGCAGCCGCGAGTGCGACGAGAGCAGGCCGAAGGCGAGCCAGCGCTTGAAGACGCCCGCGTCGGGCAGCCCCTCGAAGCCGCCCATGTCGTGCGCCCAGAAGCCGAAGCCGCCCATCGACAGCGACAGCCCGCCGCGCAGCGTCTCGGCCATCGACACGTGGCTCGACGAGTTGTCGCCGCCCCAGTGCACGGGCATCGTCTGGCCGCCGACGGTCGCCGAGCGGGCGAAGACGACGGCGTCGCGTTCGCCCCGCTCGTCGACCAGCACCTCGTGCACCGCGCGGTTGTAGAGCTGCGCGTAGAGGTTGTGCATCGCCTCGGGGTGGCTGCCGTCGTGCCAGACGACGTCGGTCGGGATCCGCTCGCCGAAGTCGGTCTTGAACGAGTCGACTCCCTGCGCCGTGAGCTGCCGCAGGTAGCCCTGGTACCAGGCCACCGCCTCCGGGTTCGTGAAGTCGACCAGCGCCATGCCCGCCTGCCACATGTCCCACTGCCAGACGTCGCCGTTCGCCTTCTTCACGAGGTACCCCGCCGCGGCGCCCTCGGCGAAGAGCGGCGAGCGCTGCGCGATGTAGGGGTTGACCCAGACGCAGACGTGCAGGCCCTTGTCGTGCAGCCGCGCGAGCATCGCGTCGGGGTCGGGGAACGCGCGAGGGTCCCAGACGAAGTCGGTCCAGCTGAACTCCCGCATCCAGAAGCAGTCGAAGTGGAACGCCGACAGCGGCAGGTCGCGCTCGGCGAACCCGTCGATGAACGACGTGACCGTCGCCTCGTCGTAGTCGGTCGTGAAGCTCGTGGTCAGCCAGAGGCCGTAGCTCCAGGCCGGCACGAGGGCAGGGCGCCCGGCGAGCGCCGTGTAGCGCTCGAGCACGTCCTTGCCCGTCGGCCCGGCGATCACGAGGTACTCGAGCGACTCGCCCTCGACCGAGAACTGCACGCGCTCGACCGACTCGGTGCCGACCTCGAACGAGACGGCGCCCGGGTCGTCGACGAGCACGCCGTAGCCCTTGTTCGTCAGGTAGAAGGGCACGTTCTTGTAGGCCTGCTCGCTCGACGTGCCGCCGTCGGCGTTCCAGATCTCGACCGTCTGGCCGTTCTTCACGAGCGGGCCGAAGCGCTCCCCCAGGCCGTAGACGTGCTCGCCGACGCCGAGGTCGAGCTGCTCGTGCACGAACGACCGGCCGGAGGCGTCGGTCACGTACCCGACTGACCGGTGCCCCGATCCCGTCAGCCGCTCGCCGCCCGAGCTGAACTCGAGCGACCAGGGCGCCCCCTCGCCGACGGTCGCGGTCAGCGCCCCCGACGTGAGCGTGCCGACACCGTCGACGACGCTGACCTCGCCGACCCGGGAGCCGTCGTCGCCGGGCAGGTCGAACCCGCCGCGGCCGCGCGCGCCCTGGTGGTGCTCGATCCGGACGCGGATGACGCCCTCGGCCGGCGACGACAGCGACACGGTGAGCATCGGCCGGTTGAGGGTGTCCCCGCGCCCCGCGATGCGCTTCGTCGGGGCGTAGGCGACGAGGCCGCCGTCCTGCTCCCACACGTCGTGCGCCTCCTGGGCGTACAAGGCGGTGACGCCGGGCAGGATCTCCCAGTAGCCGTCGGTGAACTTCATGCGGTGCTGCCTTCCGGGCGTGCGCGGGACGCGGGGGTCGAGGAGGTGGCCGGCGAGCTGACGGCCGGCCAGGAGGCGGCCGTGTGTCCGGGGGCCTCGAAGGTGCGGATCGGCTCGGTCATCAGCCCTTCAGCCCTCCCGAGATCAGGTCGAGCCGCCAGAAGCGCTGCAGGAACAGCACGAGCAGCGTGAGCGGGATGATCGACACGGCCGCCCCGGTGATGGCGAGCGAGTACAGCGCCGGGGCGCCGGACCCCTTCGACAGCAGCGTGTAGAGGCCGACGGTGAGCGGGTAGTCGGCCTGGTCGCTGAGCATCACGAACGGCAGCAGGAAGTTGTTCCAGATGCCGACGAACTGCAGCAGGAACACGGTCACCATGCCGGGCACCATGATCGGCAGCACGATGTGCCGGAAGATGCGCCACTCGCCCGCGCCGTCGATGCGCGACGCCTCGAGGATCTCCTGCGGCACCGCCGACTGGGCGAACACCCGCGAGAGGTAGATGCCGAACGGGCTGATGATGATCGGCAGCAGCACCGAGATCGGCCCGCCCGCCAGCCCGATCTCGCTGAGCAGGATGTACTGCGGGATCGCCAGGGTGATGCCCGGGATGAGCACCCCCGCGAGGATCATGAAGAAGATCAGGTTCCTCCCGCGGAACGCGAACTTCGCCAGGGCGTAGCCCGCCATCGTCGAGACGAGCGTCGACAGCACGCCGCCGACCCCCGCGTAGAGCAGCGAGTTCGCGGCCCACAGCCCGTACTGGCCGCCCTCGTAGGCGAACAGGTCGCCGAGGTTGCCGAGCAGGCCGGTGCCGGGGGCGAACGAGAACGAGGTGAAGAGCTCGCCCGGCGACTTCGACGACGCGACGAACACCCACGCGACCGGCACGAGGCAGTAGAAGGCGCCGATGAGCAGCACGATGGTGGGCAGCAGCTTGCCCCGGCGGCTCGCGCGGGGCGAGGGGCCGCCCGAGCGGGTGGTCCTGCGGGCCGCGCCCGCGCCTCCTCGGCCGGTGTCGGCCTCGGCACGGGCGCCGCGGCGCGTGTCGAGGGCGGTCACGAGACGCCCTCCTTCCGGCGGCGGTTCGCGACGGCGAGCACGATCGCCGAGAGGGCGACCGTCCCGAGCGCGAGGATGGTCGAGGAGGCGGCGGCCGACGGGAGGTCGTCGGTCAGGAACGCGTCGCGGTAGATGGTCATCAGCGGTGCCCAGCTCTGGGTGATCTCGGTGGTCAGGGGACGGAGGGTGTTCGGCTCGCCGTACAGCTGCAGCGTGCCGATCAGCGCGAAGACGCCGGTGAGGACGAGCGCGGGGACGACGAGCGGCACCTTGATGCGCAGGGCGACTTGGAGCTCGCTCGCGCCGTCGAGGCGGGCCGACTCGTAGATCTCGGCCGGGATGCCGCGGAGCGACGTGTAGATGATGATCATGTTGAAGCCGACGCCGCCCCAGACGGCGATGTTGGCGAGCGACCCGAACAGGCCGCCGGCCTCGAGGAACGGGATCGGCCCCCAGCCCAGCGCGTTCGTCACGTACGAGAACGGGCTGGTGCTCGGCAGGTACATGAAGCCCCAGAGCAGCGCCGCGGTGATGCCGGGCACGGCGTAGGGGATGAAGATCGCCGTGCGCGCGAACCGCTTCGCGCGGACGGCGGGAACGTCGAGCAGCAGCGCGAAGAGGAGCGCGAGCCCGAGCGTCAGCGGCACCGCGATCACTCCGTAGATGCCGAGCCGGCCGAAGCTGGCGAGCAGCTCGGCGTCCTGCAGCACGGCGACGTAGTTCTCGAGGCCGACGAACCGGTCGACGCGGACGCCGAGCACCGACGCCCCCTCCTCGATCCGGTAGGCCCGGAGGCTCGACCAGATCGTGTAGCCGAGCGGGATCAGCATGAACACCACGAACAGCACGACGGCCGGCGCGACGAACAAGTAGGGAGCCAGCGGGCTCCGGCGACGGCCGCGTGCCGGGCGCGGGGCCGGGCTCGCGGTCACGGGGTGCGTCATCTCCGGGCGCAGCGCGGTGTCAGCCATTCGTGGTCACCTGGTATCCCACTTCCTCCATGTCGGCCACGACGACGGCCTGGGTCGCGACGAAGGCGTCGCGCCACGGGGTGCCGGCCGCGATCGCCGCGTTCAGCTCGTCGGTGAGCGTGGTCGTCGCGAGCGCGACGTTGGGGCCCCACGTGGTGGGGAGGACGTCCTCCGAGACCTCGGCGGCGACGTCGTAGAAGTCGGTCTGCTGCGGCATCAGCGAGGGCGGTGCGTTGCCGATCGCGAGCTCCTGGCCCTCGATCGACGCGGGGTAGACGCCGCGCACGTCGAGCAGCGACTGGTTGCCCTCGGTGCTCGCGTTCATCCACTTGGCGAACGCCGCCGCCTCCTCGGGGTGCTCGCTGTTCTTCGTGACGATAAGCGCCGAGCCGCCCTGGAACGGCACCGCGGCGTCGCCGGGCGTCCACTCGGGCAGCGGCGTGATCGCCCAGGAGCCGGAGGTGTCGGGGGCGACGCCGCCGAGCACGCTCGGCGCCCAGATGCCCGCGGCCCAGCCGCCGATCGTGCCGTCGTTGACGCGCTTGTTGTACTCGGGCGAGAGCACGGGGTCGGTGTCGATCGAGCCGTCGGCGGCGAGCTGCTCGAAGAAGTCGGCCACCTCGAGCATCCGCTCGTCGGCGATGCCGACCGTCCAGCCGTCCTCGTCGACCGACCACCAGTCGGCACCGGCCTGGGCCGAGACCCCGGCCCAGAAGCCGAGCTCGCCGGCCGGGACGGCGGCGAGCACCGTGTCGGGCCGCTGCTCGTGCACGGCCCGGGCGACGTCGCCGAACTCCTGCCACGTCGTCGGGACGGCCTGGCCCGTCTCGGCGAGCAGGTCGGCGCGGTAGGTGAGCACCATCGGCCCGGCGTCCTGCGGCAGGGCGTAGACCTGCCCGCCGAACGTCGTCTGGGCCCAGGTGCCCTCGGTGAACGCGTCGTCGACGTCGGCCACGAGGTCCGTGATGTCGCGCGGCACGTCCGCGATCACCAGCGAGGGGATCGTCGTGTACTCGGCGAGCGCCACGTCCGGGGCGTTGCCGGCCCGGCTCGAGGTCAGGAGCTTCGCGGCCGAGTCCGTGCCGCCTCCGGCGTCGGTGTGCCGCACCTGGACGTCAGGGTTCGCGGCGTTCCAGAGGGCGACCTGCTCGGTCTGGCCGACCCCCCAGCCCCAGTACTCGAGGCGGACGACGTCGTCGCCGCCCACGGCGGAGCAGCCGCTCAGCGCGGCTCCCCCGATCAGGAGGGTCGCGAGTGCTGCGACCCTCACGGTCTTCGGGTGTCTCATCTGCATCTCCTTCGACGCGGGCGGTGCGGTGCGGGTGGTGCGGTGCGGGTACGGGTACGGGTGCGGTGCGGGTTCGGTGCGGCCCGCGGCGGGTCAGCGGGCGGTGGTCTCCTCGATCACCGCAACTGCGCCGGCGGGGACGGTGAACGAGCCGTCGGCACGCTCGCCCGACACGAGGTCGACCCCGGTCGCGACGACCTGCTGGTCGACGTCGCCGTGGTTGATCGCGAAGAGCCACGACCCGGTCGAGGAGGTGCGGCGCACCCTCTCGAGGCCGTCGTCGCCGGCCGCGGCGGGCGCGATCCCCTGCTCGGCGACGAGCTCGTCCACGAGGGCGGCGAGCGAGGCGTCGTCGAGGTGCGTGGTGAGGTAGAGCGCCGCTCCGCCGCCCGGGGCCTCACGGCGGAAGGTCGCGGGGTGCCCGGCGAGCTGGCCCGTGGCGTAGGTGCTCGTGACCGTGGCGGCCGCGCCGGCGGCCCAGGCGCGGGGCTCGGCGAGCTCGCTCCAGACGCGGCCGCGACGGCCGTCGGACAGCTCGACCTCGGCGCCCTGCAGCAGCGGGTAGAACTCCTCCGAGCGCACCCCGAGCAGCTCGCGCAGCACGCCCGGGTAGCCGCCCTCGACGACGCGGTTGTGCCGGTCGACGATGCCGGAGAACGGGGTGACGACGACGGTGCCGCCGCGGGCGACCACTGCCTCGAGGCCGGCCACCGCCTCCTCGGGGCACAGGTAGAGGGTCGCCACGACGACGAGGTCGTAGCAGGAGAGGTCGCTCGTGGGCGCGACCACGTCGACCGCGACGCCCTTGCGCGTCAGCGCGCGGTGGAACGCGAGCGGCTGGTCGAGCGCGGTGACGTCGACGCTGGGGTTGTTCCCCGAGCGGAGCGCGTTCGGGCTGATCTCGTCGAAGAGGATCGCGACACGGGCCTGCTCGACGGTCGACCCGCGCACGGCGCCGATGCGGCGCAGGGTCGCACCGAGCGCCTCCACCTCGCGGTAGACGCGGCTGTCGGCACCGGCGTGCGGCACGACGGACGAGTGGTGCTGCTCGCTGCCCGCGGTCGACTGGCGCCACTGGAAGAACAGGGCGCCGTCGGCTCCTCGTGCGACGTGGGCCAGGCTGTTGCGCGCCAGCTCGCCGGGCGACTTGGCGCGGTTGCGCGGCTGCCAGTTGACGGCCGAGGTCGAGTGCTCGATCAGCAGCCAGGGCTCGCCCTGCGACATCCCGCGCGTGCGGTCGGCGCTGAAGGCCAGCTCGCCCCAGCGTTCCGGGTCGACGCCGATCGTGTAGTGGTCGTTGGCGACGAGGTCGACCTCGCGCGCCCAGCCGGCGTAGTCGTGCACGCCCGGGTGGTTCTGGATCATGAAGTTCGTCGTGATCGGCACCTCGGGCGTCACGCGCCGCAGCACCTCTCGCTCGGCGAGGTAGTGGCCGAGCAGGGCGTCGCTGCTGAAGCGCTCGAAGTCGAGCAGCAGGCCGGGGTTGTGGCTCGTGCCGGTGAAGCGGGGTGCCTCGACCTGGTCGAACGACGTGTAGCGGTGGCCCCAGAAGGCCGAGCCCCAGTGCGCGTTCAGCGCGTCGACCGTGCCGTGCCGCGCCTCCAGCCAGGTCGCGAAGGCGGCCGAGGTCTCGTCGCTGAAGCAGTGCGAGTTCTCGTTGCCGAGCTCGTTGCTCACGTGCCAGAGGCGGAGGGCCGGGTGGTCGGCGTAGCGGGCCGCCATGGTCTCGACGAGCCGCAGCGCGTAGCGGCGGAACACCGCCGAGCTCGGCGACCAGCCGAGCCGGCCGCCCTGCGAGACCCGCACGCCGCGGTCGGTGACGAGGCCGATCTCGGGGTGCGCCCGGAACAGCCAGATCGGCGGCGCCGCGGTCGGCGTCGCGAGGTTCACGCCGATGCCGGCGTCGGCGAGCAGGTCCATCGCGCGGTCGAGCCAGCCGAAGTCGAACTCGCCGTCGGCGACCTCGAGCAGGCCCCAGGAGAAGACGGCGAGGTTGATGCTGTTCACCCCGGCGCGGCGCATGAGGGCGACGTCGTCGGCCCAGAGCTCCTCGGGCCACTGCTCGGGCGACCAGTCGCCGCCGAGGGCGAGGCCGTCGGTGATCCAGGGGAAGGTGCGGGGCTCGGGCAGGTCGCGGGAGCGGGACGTCAGCGTCGACATCGGGGGCCTCTCGGTGGTGGGTGGGTGCGGGCGGGTGGTGCGGGTGGGGAAGGAGTGTCGAAGCGCTTCGACGACGGGCCGTCGAGCGTCCGGCGCGTCGAGGAGTCAGGAGACGGCGACCTCCGCGGTCGAGCGGCCCGCGATCCAGGTCGGCGCGATCAGCTGCACCTGATCCGTCGACCGGCCGTCGAGCTGGGCCATGGTCAGCTCGACCGCGCGGCGACCCGACTCCTCGGCGGGCAGCGGCACGACGTCGAGCGCCGGCACGAACTCGGCCGTGTCGAAGCTCGAGCAGGCCGAGACGACGGACACGTCGTCGGGCACGCGCAGGCCGCGGGCGGCGAGCGACCGGAGCACGGCGCGGTGGGCGCCCTCGTTGCAGTTCAGGACGAGCGCGGTCAGGTCGGGCAGCGCCTCCTGCAGCACCTCGACCGCGTCACGCGGGTCGCCGGGCGCCGGCGCGTGCGCGACGGCGCCGCGCAGCCCGCGGGGGTCGGCCTCGATCGCCGCGACGAAGGCGTCGCGGAACCGCGGAGCGAAGTTCGAGCCGTGCTCGTAGAGGGCCGCGGCGTGGCCCACCATGCCGATCGACCGGTGGCCCTGGTCGGCGAGCCGGCGGACCGAGGTGCGTGCCGCCTCCTCGAAGTCGAAGTCGACGCAGACGAGCCCGGTCGTGTCGCGGGGCACGCCGACGACCGTCGCCGGCAGGTCGAGCTCGCGCAGCAGCGGGAGGCGGACGTCGTCGGTGTCGACGTCCATCAGCACCACGCCGTCGACCAGCTGGCTCGACGCCACGCGGCGGAGGCCCTCGAGCGGGTCGGCCTCGGTCAGCAGCAGGATGTCGTAGTCGTGGTGACGGGCCGCCGTCGCGATCGCGACGACGAACGACATGAACGCGGGCGGGTGCGTCTCGGCGTGCATGGGAGCGCTGAGGGCGAGGATGTTCGTCCGCGTGCCGGCCAGCATCCGGGCTCCGGCGTTGGCGCGGTAGCCGAGGTCGCGGACGGCCGCGTCGATCCGGAGGCGGGTGTCGGCCCGGATGGACCGCTTGCCGCTGAGCGCGTACGAGACGGTGCTGATCGAGACGCCGGCGGCCTTCGCCACGTCGTGGATCGTGGTCATCTCGGCCTCCTCGTCGAGTCGTCGTACATCTGGTCACTCGTCTCGGCGAAGCGCTTCGACGGCTGTGTCGGACCTGAGACTAAATCACCGTGAACGTTCACGCAAGGGCCGAAAGGACGGGCCGGGCCCCTTGCCTCTGCGCCGCCTGTGTGAATACGATGAGCCGGTCCGCCCCTGGCCCCCGTTCGCGGGGTCGGCGAGGGCGGTCCTGCCTCGCGACAGCACGCGGCCACGACGAAGTGGCGGCGTGGACTGTCCCGCGTCAGTTCGTGATTACAAGGGAGTAATCGTGGCCGTCGGTCCTGTCCGCACTCGTTCACCTCGCACCGCTGGCTCGTCCTCGCGACGCGCGCCCGGCTCCCGGCACCGCGCCCGCGGCCTGCTCGGCCCCGCCGCGCTGACCGCCGTCTCGGCCCTGCTGCTGAGCGGTCTGCCCGCGGTCGCCGCCTCGGCCGCGCCGGTCGACCTCGCGCGGTACGGCACGGTCGTCGCCTCGGCGACGCAGTCGGACAAGGACGGCACGTTCCCGGCCGACGCCCTGATCGACGGCGACTCGACCACGCGCTGGGCGAGCGGCAACGGACCCGACGAGGACGTCCCGTTCACCGCCTCCGTCACGGTCGACCTCGGCGGCGTCTCCCGCGTCGACTCGATCGGCATCGACTGGGAGACGTCGTACGCGTCGAGCTACCGGATCGAGACCACGCAGGGCGACCCGGCCCTCGAGGCGAGCTGGACGGTCGCGAAGACGGTGACGAGCGACGGCGAGCGGGACGAGGAGGCGGTCGGCACGCCCGACGCGCCCGTCGAGGCCCGCTACGTGCGGCTCAGCATGCTGCAGCGCGCGGCCGCGACCTGGGACCTGCCGCGCCAGCACTGGTACGGCTACTCGGCCTTCGGCCTGCAGGTCTTCGGGGAGTCGCAGACGCGGGCGATCACGCTCGACCGGTCGACCGCGACGGTCGCCGCCGGGCAGCCGCTCGCCGTCGGGCTCAGCCTGACCGGCGCGAGCACCGAGCCGGTCACCGCGCGCGTCCGGTCGGCCGACGGCACCGCCGTCGCCGGCACGGACTTCGAGGCGGTCGACCAGGAGGTGACCTTCGCACCCGGCGAGACCACCGCCTCCGTCGTGGTCACGACCCTGTCGACGGGCGGCCTCAGCCCGCGTCGCGCCTTCACCCTGACGCTGTCCGAGCCGAGCGAGCCCGTGACGCTCGGGGCGCGGTCGACGCTGGCCGTCACCGTGACGCCGACCGGCGCGCTGCCGAACGTCGGCGCCACGACCGTGATCGACGACTTCGAGGGCGACGTGCCCGCCGGGTACTTCCCGTGGGGCGCGAACGGGCCGGTGACGCCGACGCTCGGCACCGTCACGGCCGATCGTGCGGGATCGTCGGGGACGAAGGCGCTCAGCGCGGTCGTCGCGGGGCCCACCACGCAGGCCGACTGGTTCGGCTTCGCGCACGACACCGCGGTCACCGACTGGAGCGACCACGACGGCTTCTCGTTCTGGTTCAGGGGGAACGCCACCGGCCTGCCGCTGCGGTACGAGCTGAAGAACGGCAACGACGCCCTCTTCGAGCAGACCGTCATCGACGACAGCACGGAGTGGAAGGAGGTCAGCGTGCTGTTCGCCGACCTCCGCTCGAAGACGGCCCCGACCAGCGACGTCCGCTTCGACCCCTCCGCCTCGACCGGCTTCGCCGTGACCCTCACGGCCCTGGGCGCCGGCACCTGGCTGTTCGACGACGTCGCCGTGTTCGACCGTGCGACGATGATCGAGGACTTCGAGGGCGACGTGGACCTCACCACCGGGGCCGACCCCGTCGGCTTCTTCACGTGGGGCTCCCCCGCGCCGCTCGAGCCGACCATCAGCCGCGAGGTGACGACCCAGGAGCGCGCCGGCGTCGCCGACAACCACGTGCTGAGCGGCACCTACTCGATCCCCGAGGGCGGCTACGGCGGGCTCAGCCACGACCTGGCCGACGCGCAGGACTGGTCGAGCTACCAGGGCCTGCGGTTCTGGTGGTACGCCTCCCAGGCGAACAACCCCGCGTCGCCCACCGCAGGCGCCGACCTCAAGGTCGAGATCAAGGACGGCGACCCCGCGGGCGGCGGCGACACCGCCGAGACCAGCGAGCTCTGGGCCGCCACGTTCAAGGACAACTGGGGCAGCAGCACCAGCCGCTGGAAGCTCGTCGAGCTGCCCTTCTCGTCGTTCACGCCGTCGGGCTACCAGCCCGGCGACGACGCGACGAAGAACGGCACCCTCGACCTGACGAGCGCGTTCGGCTACTCGATCACCTTCGCCCCCGGCACTCCGGCGCCGGTCGGCTGGGCGATCGACGACACGCAGGTCTACGGGACCCCCGCGACCGCCGCCTCCGTGACCGTCGACTCGACGCAGGACGTCTGGCTCGTCGACGCGGGCGACACCGCGGAGGTGCCGCTCACCCTCTCGACGGCGGGTGACGAGCCCCTCGCCTCCGACGTCGTCGTCGACTGGGCGACCGCCGACGGCACCGCGGTCGAGGGCGTCGACTACGACGCGGCCTCGGGCACGGCGACGTTCCCGGCCGGCTCGCCCTCGGGGACGGTCCAGACGATCAGCGTGACGACCCGCGCCTCCTCGGGGCCGGCCGAGTCGAAGGAGCTGCAGCTGACGCTCGCGTCGACCACGGCCAAGGTCGGCGAGGGGCCGCGCATCGTGATCGGCGCGCACGACCTGCCCTACCTCGACGCGTCGCTGCCGACCGCCGAGCGCGTCGCCGACCTGCTCGGGCGGATGACGCTCGAGGAGAAGGTCGGCCAGATGGCCCAGGCCGAGCGCCTCGGACTGTCGTCGCCGAGCGACATCAGCGGACGCGCCCTCGGCTCGCTGCTCAGCGGCGGAGGCTCGGTGCCGCAGGGCAACACCGCCGTTGCCTGGGCCGACATGGTCGACGGCTACCAGCGCGAGGCGCTCTCGACCCGCCTGCAGATCCCGATGATCTACGGCGTCGACGCCGTGCACGGCCACAGCAACGTGGTCGGGGCGACGATCTTCCCGCACAACACCGGCCTCGGCGCGACCCGCGACCCGGCGCTCGTCGAGCAGATCGCCCGCGTCACGGCGCAGGAGGTGCGCGCGACCGGCGTGCCGTGGACCTTCGCCCCCTGCCTCTGCGTCTCGCGCGACGAGCGCTGGGGCCGCAGCTACGAGTCGTTCGGCGAGGACCCGGACCTCGTCCGCACCTTCGCGGCCCCCTCGGTGATCGGCCTGCAGGGCGACGACCCGACCGACATCGGCGGCGCCGATGAGGTGCTGGCCACCGCCAAGCACTGGGCCGGCGACGGCGGCACCACGTACGACGAGTCCGTCGTCGGCACCGGCGCGTACCCGATCGACCAGGGCGTCACCGAAGCCGAGTCGCTCGAGGACTTCACCCGGCTGCACGTCGACCCGTACCTGCCTGCCCTCGAGGCCGGCGTCGGCACGATCATGCCGTCGTACTCGGCGGTCGACCTCGGCGACGGGCCCGTGCGCATGCACGAGAACGCCGCGCTCAACAACGATCTGCTCAAGGGCGACCTCGGGTTCCAGGGGTTCCTCATCAGCGACTGGGAGGGCATCGACAAGCTGCCGGGCGGCAGCTACGCCGACAAGGCCGTCCGCTCTGTGAACGCCGGGCTCGACATGGCGATGGCGCCCTACAACTACGGCGCGTTCATCGACAGCATCGTGGCGGCCGTCGGCTCGGGCGCCGTGTCGCAGTCGCGGGTGGACGACGCCGTGCGGCGCATCCTCACGCAGAAGTTCGACCTGAACCTGTTCGAGCAGCCCTTCGCCGACCGCACCAACGTCGACGGCGTCGGCAGCGCCGCGAACCGTGCGGTGGCCCGCCAGGCCGCGGCCGAGTCGCAGGTGCTGCTGAAGAACGCAGGAGGCGCGCTGCCGCTGGCCGCGGACGCCGACCTCTACGTGGCCGGCTCCAGCGCCGACGACCTCGGTCGCCAGATGGGCGGCTGGACGATCAGCTGGCAGGGCGGGTCGGGCGACACGACGACCGGCACGAGCATCGCCGAGGGCATCCGCGAGGTCGCGCCCGGCGCGACCGTCACGGTGAGCCCCGGCGCCACTGAGCCGATCCGCTCCGACCAGACCGGCGTCGTGGTCGTCGGCGAACGGCCCTACGCGGAGGGACAGGGCGACGTCGGCAACAACGGCTCGAGCCTGTCGCTCACGCCGGCCGACCAGGCCGTCGTCGAGAAGGTCTGCGCGGCGACCTCGTCGTGCGTCGTGCTCGTCGTGTCGGGCCGCCCGCAGCTGCTCGGCGACGTCGTCGGGCTCGCCGACGCGGTGGTCGCGTCGTCGCTGCCGGGCTCCGAGGGCGCCGGCGTGGCCGACGTGCTCTTCGGCCGCCTGCCCTTCGCCGGGCGCCTGCCCGTGACCTGGGCGGCCAGCGCCGACCAGGTGCCGATCAACGTGGGCGACGCCGACTACTCGCCGCTGTACCCGTACGGCTGGGGCCTGCGCACCGACGGCGCGCGCGACCGGCTGGAAGCGCTCGTCGCGTCACTGCCCGCGGGCGCGGCCCGCGACGGCGTGCAGGACGTGCTCGACGGCGACGTCTGGGCGGCGGACGGGACGGTGGCAGGCGGGGACGCCGAGGCCGTCACGCGCCTCCTCCGCTCGCTGGTCGAGGCGGTCGGCCCGTTCTCGGGGACCGACCTCGACTCGATGGGCGCGGCCGACGACCTCGTGTCTGTCGCCCGCGACCTCGCGCAGGACGCGATGGTCGACGGGACGGCCGCCACCGGGCCCGCGGGCGTCGGCGCGGCGGCGCTGACCGCCGACGCGGAGAACGCGCTGCAGCGCGGGCTGCCCGACGTGGCGCTCGCGCGCCTCGCGACGGTGCTGGGCGTCGACCTCGGCGTCGTCGAGCCGGCGAAGACCATCGTGCCCGGCACGCTCTCGCCGGCCACGGCACGGCCGGGCGACACGGTGTCGATCACGGCGACCGGCTTCGTCGCGGGCGAGGAGCTCGCCGGGACGGTCTTCTCCGAGCCGCAGTCGATCGGCGACACGACCGCGACCGTCGCCGGGGTGGGCGTGCTGCGGTTCGTCGTGCCGGCCGACCTCGAGCCGGGGGCGCACGTCGTCGAGCTCGAGGGCGGCGCGCAGCTCGCTCGGGCGACGCTGACGG
>NZ_CAUPYL010000044.1:0-15695 GCF_963515265.1 uncultured Frigoribacterium sp. | reverse complement strand
CACCCAGCCGGTGCAGATCGACGCCCACGGCGGCGGGAACGCGGCCGCGTCGTCGAGGAGGCGGAGTGCCAGGCCGGCGTGGCCGGCACGGGCTGCGGCGCTGGCCGCGTCGGGCAGCGCACCGATCACGTAGCGGACGACGAGGACGCGGTGGTCCCACGCCATCTGGTCGATGTCGTCGAAGGCGCCCCAGGCGCTCTCGATCTCGCGACGCAGTCGCGTCACCTCGACGGACTCGAAGCCCTGCGATCCCTCGCTCATGTGCCCCCCTCAGAGCCGGACGGGCGCCGGTGCCCGTCGAACCGCGACCGATCGGTCGCCGTCGAGAAGATACCACGCCACCGGTTTCGAGACGAAGAGCGGCCTCGCGGTCGTGAGCCGCGCCTCCTCACCTGGGTGTCCCCCGGAAGCTGGACCGCCGCCGGGCGGGACGGGACTACCGTCCACGACGCACCCTGACCGGTGCGACGCAGCGGCTCGACGGCCGCACGCCCCCACGACTGAAGGAGTCCCCGTGTTCCAAGGATCCCCCGCCCTGCGCGAGTCCATGCAGAAGGTCCTCGTCGACCTCATCGAGCTCCACATCCAGGGCAAGCAGGCGCACTGGAACCTGCTCGGCAGCAACTTCCGCGACCTGCACCTGCAGCTCGACGAGATCGTCGACGCGGCCCGTGAGTTCAGCGACGAGGTCGCCGAGCGCATGCGGGCCGTCTACCTCGTGCCCGACGGCCGCTCGAACACGGTCGCGAACGAGACCAGCCTCGTGCAGTTCCCCGCCGGCCCGGTCGAGACCACCTCGGTCGTCGACCTGATCGTCGACCGCATGTACGCCGTCGTCGACACCATGCGCACGGTTCACGACGACGTCGACGACGAGGACCCGACGACGGCCGACGTGCTGCACAGCATCCTCGAGCGCCTCGAGCAGCTCGCCTGGATGACCGGCGCCGAGAACCGCCACCCGGAGAAGGACGCCGCGTCGGCCGACACGCGCGGTCGCGACGAGGACGCCATGGCCGAGGGCCAGGACCGCGTCGGAGCCGTCGCCAACTAGCGGCTCCTCCGCCTGCCCCTGCGGGCACCACCGACTGGGCACCGCCCCGGAGATCCCCTACGCGACCTCCGGTGCGGTGCCCTTCCCACGACCTGGAGGCACCACATGAGCGACAGCACCAGCACCGGTTCCGACTCCTTCGACCACGTCGTCGTGGGCGGGGGCATGACCGCGGACTCCGCGGCGAAGGCGATCCACGAGACGGCCCCTGAGGCGACCGTCCTGATCGTCAGCGACGACGTCGACGAGCCCTACACGCGCCCCGCGCTCTCCAAGAAGCTCTGGATCGACCCCGAGTACACCGAGACCGACAACGACCTGGGCACCCGCGACGCGTCAGGAGCCGAGATCCGCCTGCGCACCTCGGTCACCGCCGTCGACCGCGAGGCCCGCACCGTGACGACCGACGACGGGCGGACCGTGTCGTGGGGGCGCCTCCTGCTGGCGACCGGCGGGACGCCGACCCGGCTCGACCTGCCCGAGGACGACCGCGTCGTGCACTTCCGCACCGCGGCCGACTACCGGCGGCTGCGAGAGCTCTCGGGCGAGGGACGCCGGGCCGTCGTCGTCGGCGGCAGCTACATCGGCACCGAGCTCGCCGCGGCGCTGGTGCAGAACGACACGCGCGTGACGATCGTCACGCCCGACGAGGTCCTCGGCGGCTCGGTGTTCCCGGCCGAGATCGCCACGCGCTTCGAGGCAGCCTTCGAGGAGGCGGGCGTCACGCTGGTCAAGGAACGTCGCGTCGAGGGCGGCTCGGCCTCGGACGCCGGGGTGCAGGTCGTGCTCGACGACGGGACGTCGCTCGAGGCCGACGCCGTGGCCGTCGGCCTCGGCATCACGCCCTCGACCGAGCTGGCCGAGGCGGCCGGCCTCGAGGTCGAGGACGGCATCGTCGTCGACGCCTCGCTGCGCACCGCGGACCCGCACGTCTTCGCCGCGGGCGACGTCGCCTCCTACCCGGACCGCATCCTGGGCCGCCGCCGTGTCGAGCACGTCGACAACGCCAAGGAGCAGGGCGCCTTCGTCGGGCGCGTCATGGCCGGGGCCGACGAGACGTACGGGCACACGCCGTACTACTACTCGAAGGTCCTCGACATCTCGTACGAGGCGGTCGGGACGCTCGACGCGTCGCTCGAGACCGTGGTCGACGACAAGGGCGACGGGTCGGCCGTGGCGTACTACCTGTCTGACGGCGCCGTGGTCGGCGTCCTGCTCTGGAACGTCGACGACGCCCGTGACGCCGCCCGCGCCGTCCTGGCCGAGGGCACGGACGTGTCGCGCGACGGGCTCGTCGGACGCATCTGAGCCGGGGCGCGACCGGACGGACGGGCCTCGAGGACGCGCACCGCGCCTCCTCGGGGCCCTTCGTCGTGGGCGGCCTGCGGAGTCGGGCCGTCAGGCGCTCAGGCCGTCAGGCCTGCGGGCCGAACAGGAACGGCGCCCGGCCGGCCCGGTCGAGGTCGAGCGCGAACACGCCGCCGCTGAGGGGGTGCTCGGCGAGCTGGTCGTCGTCGAGGCCCTCGCGGGCGGACAGCACGAAGAGCGTGCGCAGGTCCGCGCCGCCGAACCCGATGCCGGTGAGCAGCGGCACGGGGAATTCGATCCGCTCGACGACGTCGCCGTCGCGGTCGAGGTGCACCACGACGCTCTCGCCGTGCACGGCGCCCCAGAACTCACCGAGCTCGTCCCGGGCGAGGCCGTCGTGCGACCCGCCCGACGAGAAGGGGACGAGCTCGCCGAGCGTGCCCTGGGCGTCCCACGAGGCGCGGTAGATGGTCTCCCGGTCAGTGTCGGTCAGGTAGATCTCCGAGCCGTCGTCGTTCCACTCGAAGCCGTTGGTGGTCGTGAAGTCGTCGCGGAGCAGGGTGACGACGCCGTCGGGCCCCACGCGCCAGAGGCCCGCGACGGGGGCTCCGTCGGGGTCCATGGCGCCGACGACGAACGCGCCGAACGGGTCGCACTTGCCCTCGTTGAGGCGCATGCCCTCCTTGGCGAGCTCGACGGTGGCGAGCACCTGCAGCGAGCCGCCGTCGTCGTCGGTCAGCACGACCTGGTCCTCCAGGGCAGCGACGAGTCCTCCGCCGCGTCGGCGCTGGAAGCTCGGCAGGGGCGGGTCGACCGGGAGGGTCCGGTCGCGCAGGCCGTCCGCCGAGGTGCGGTGCAGCAGCCCCGGCGTGATGTCCGTCCACACGAGCTCCTGTGCGTCGACGTCCCACACGGGGCTCTCGCCGAGCGTCGCCCGGCCGTCGAGGAACAGGCGGGGGCGCGGCGTGGGGGTCTCGGTCATCCGTCCCGTCTACGCGTCGGGCCTGGCCGCGGCCTCTCCTCCCGGGGTACGGCTCGTCGTCGCGTTCTGCACAGACCCCTGGCAGCCGCGAGCACGAGGAGGCGCGGGAGAGCACCGTAGACAGCGTGACCGACACCCTCCAGAGCGCCCCCGACGACACCGACGACTTCCACGACGACGCCTGGTCGGCCCCCGACCCCCGGGAGGACGGCTACGTCGCCCTCCGCTCGTACGGGGCGATCGGCGACGGCCGCACCGTCGCGCTGATCGCCCGAGACGGCCAGATCGACTGGCTGCCGTTCCCGTCGCTGCCGAGCGACCCGGTCTTCTCCGGCATCGTCGACTCGGCCGACGGGGGCCGCGTCGAGCTGCGCCCGGTCGACGACGACTTCGAGGTGCAGCGCGCGTACGTGCCCGGCACGAACGTCCTGCGGACCCGGTTCCGCACCTCCGCGGGCACCGTCGAGGTCACCGACGCCCTCGTCACGGGAGTGGCGGGCCGTCTTCCCTGGGGCGAGCTCGCGCGCCGCGTCGACGGTCTCGAGGGCTCCGTCGAGATGCGCTGGGCGGTCGTGCCCGGCAACGCGTTCGGGACGCACCCCATCGTGCGCGTCGACACCGTGCACGGCCCCCTGCTGCGCGCCGCGGACATCAACCTCGCGCTCGTCGGCTTCGAGCACGGCCGCACCGACCCCACCGAGCCCGGCGACGGCCACCCCGACGGTCCGCTCGAGTTCCGCGGGGCGTTCACCACGTCGCCCGGGTCGCGCTCGCTGCTGTGCCTCTGCGGCGTCGAGGACGAGCCGCTGCACCTGCCCGACCCGCACGTGGTCGACGAGGGCATCGACCGCACCATCGAGAACTGGGAGGGCTGGTCGACCGAGTTCAGCTGGGAAGGCCCGTGGGCGGACGCCGTGCACCGCAGCGCACTCGCCCTCAAGCTGCTGATCTACAGCCCCACCGGTGCCATCGCGGCGGCGGCGACCACCGCCCTGCCCGAGAACTTCACGGGCGACAAGAACTGGGACTACCGCTTCGCCTGGGTGCGCGACCTCGCGTACACCGTCGACGCGCTGCTGCGCTTCGGGCTGCGTGAGGAGCCGCACGCCGCCGTCTCGTGGATGCTCAAGGCCCTCAAGGAGAACGGGCGCGAGATGCACATCTTCCTGCGCCTCGACGGGACCGTCTCCGACGGCACGCACGAGACCGGTTCGGAGGGCTGGCGGGGCATCGGCCCCGTCTACAAGGGCAACCCCGCCGGCGACCAGCTGCAGCTCGGCGTCTTCGCCGACATCCTCGCCGTCGCCAGCCAGTACGCCCACGGCGGCAACCTGCTCGACGAGTCCACCCAGGATCTGCTGGCCGGGTTCGCCGACGACGCGTGCCGGCGCTGGCAGGAGAAGGACAGCGGCATGTGGGAGCTGCCGGACGAGCAGCACTACGTCAGCAGCAAGATGGGCTGCTGGCAGGCGATCACCTCGGCCCTCGAGCTGACCGAGCTCGGCCAGATGCACCCCACCGCCGACGACAAGGCCCACTGGGAGAAGAACCGCGACCTGATCGTCGAGTGGATCGACGAGCACGGCTGGTCGGAGGAGCGCGGCGCGTACCTCATGCACCCCGACAGCGACGCCCTGGACGCATCGGTCCTGCTGCACGCGCCCAGCGGCTTCGACCGCGGCGACCGGATGTCGCGGACCATCGACGCGATCCGCGACGAGCTGGGCGCGGGACCGCTGGTGTTCCGCTACAGCGGCGTCGACGCGGAGGAGGGCACCTTCGTCGCCTGCGCCTTCTGGCTCGCGGGCGCCCTGGCCTGCGTCGGCCGGGTCGACGAGGCAGTGGAGCTGATGGACGAGCTCGTGGTCCAGTCGAACGACGTCGGGCTCTTCACCGAGATGATCAGCGCCGACGACGGGCAGTTCCTCGGGAACATGCCCCAGGGCCTCAGCCACCTCGCCCTGGTCAACGCGGCCATCACCATCGACGAGATGCGCACGGAGCTCGGCATGCAGCCCGGGGACCGACGCGAGGACGCCGGTACGGGCCGCCGGACGGAGACCGACGACGACCGACAGGAGAACCGATGACCGACACCACCTCGCCCGCCGCACCCGCCGTGCCCGCGACGCCGGACGACCTCCGGCTCGTCGACGCCTGGTGGCGCGCGGCCAACTACCTGACCGTCGGGCAGATCTACCTGCGCGACAACCCGATGCTCGGTCGTCCGATCGCGCGGGACGACATCAAGCCGCGCCTGCTCGGCCACTGGGGCACGTCGCCCGCGCTGAGCCTCGTCTACGCGCACCTCAACCGCGTGATCCGCCGCGACGACCGCGACCTGCTCTACGTCTGCGGCCCCGGCCACGGGGGCCCTGCGATGGTGGCGAACACCTGGCTCGAGCACACCTACTCCGAGCTGTTCCCGCAGGTGCCCCTCGACCGGGACGGCATGCAGGAGCTGTTCCGCCAGTTCTCGTTCCCGGGCGGCATCCCCTCGCACGCGGCCCCCGAGACGCCGGGCTCGATCAACGAGGGCGGTGAGCTCGGCTACTCGCTGAGCCACGCCTACGGAGCGGTGCTCGACGACCCCGACCTCGTGGCCGTCTGCGTGATCGGCGACGGCGAGGCCGAGACCGGTCCGCTCGCGACGAGCTGGCACGCCAACAAGCTGCTCGACGCCGTGCACGACGGCGCCGTGCTGCCGATCCTCAACCTCAACGGCTACAAGATCGCGAACCCGACCATCCTCGCCCGCATCCCCGAGGGCGAGCTGCTCGAGCTGTTCCGCGGCTACGGGTACCAGCCGATCGTCGTGTCGGGCGGGTTCGACGGCGAGGACCCGATGGTGGTGCACGCGCAGATGGCCGCGGCGCTCGACGAGGCCTTCGGCCGCATCGACCAGATCCAGCAGGAGGCGCGCTCGGGCGAGAGCACGGAGCGGCCGCGCTGGCCGATGATCGTGCTCCGCACCCCGAAGGGCTGGACCGGGCCGAAGGTGGTGGACGGCAAGAAGGTCGAGGGCACGTGGCGGGCCCATCAGGTGCCGCTGAGCGGGGTGCGCGAGAACGACGAGCACCGCGAGCAGCTCGACGCCTGGATGCGCTCGTACGGCGCCGACGAGCTGTTCGACGAGACCGGGGCACCCGCCGCGTTCCTCGACGAGCTGCGCCCCCGCGGCGAGAAGCGGATGAGCGCGATCCCCGCGTCGAACGGCGGGCTGGTGCGTCGCCCCCTCTCGCTGACCGACTACCGCTCGCACGCCGTCGAGACCAGCGACGACCGCCGCACCACGGCCGAGGCCACCCGGGTGCTCGGCCGCTGGCTGACCGACGTCGTGCGCGACAACCCGGCGAGCTTCCGGCTCTTCGGCCCGGACGAGACGGTCTCGAATCGCCTCGACCCGGTCTTCGACGTGACTGACCGCGTGTGGGCGGCCCGCATCGAGGAGGAGGACGAGCACGTCGCGCACAGCGGCCGCGTGATGGAGGTGCTGAGCGAGCACCTGCTGCAGGGCCTGATGGAGGGCTACCTGCTCACCGGGCGTCACGGCCTGCTCAACACCTACGAGGCGTTCGTGCACATCGTCGACTCGATGTTCAACCAGCACGCGAAGTGGCTCGAGAGCGCGACCGACATCGCCTGGCGCGAGCCGATCTCGTCGTTCACGTACCTGCTCTCGTCGCACGTCTGGCGGCAGGACCACAACGGCTTCTCGCACCAGGACCCGGGGTTCCTCGACGTCGTCGTCAACAAGCAGGCGCACCTCGTCCGCATCTACCTGGCACCCGACGCGAACACCCTGCTCGCCGTCGCCGACCACGCGCTGCGCACGACGGACACGGTGAACGTGATCGTCGCCGGCAAGCAGGAGTCGCCGGCCTGGCTCTCCCTTCCCGAGGCGGAGGCGCACGTCGCCGCCGGCGCGGGCATCTGGGAGTGGGCGGGCACCGAGGGCACGCCGGTCGACGGCGTCGACCCCGACGTCGTGCTGGCCTGCGCCGGCGACGTGCCGACCCTCGAGACGGTCGCCGCGGCGGACATCCTCCGCCAGCGCCTCCCCGACCTCGTGACCCGCGTGGTCAACGTCGTCGACCTGATGCGCCTGCAGGACGCCGACGAGCACTCGCACGGCCTGACGAGCGACGACTTCGACACGCTCTTCACGACGTCGAAGCCGGTGATCTTCGACTTCCACGGCTACCCGACCCTCGTTCACCGGCTGACGTACCGCCGCACGAACCACGACGGCATCCACGTGCGCGGTTTCCAGGAGAAGGGCACGACCACCACGCCTTTCGACATGGCGATGCTCAACGACATCGACCGGTACCGGCTCGTGCTCGACGTGCTGCACCGTGTCCCCGGCCTCGCCGACGCGCACCCCGACCTCGTCGCCGAGTTCGAGGCCAAGCGCGAGGAGGCGCGGGCGTACGCGTACGAGCACGGCGAGGACCTCCCTGAGGTCGTCGAGTGGGAGTTCGGCAGCTAGGGGCGAGCAGGTCGCCGACCGCCGGAGTACGGTCTCGGACATGCCGAAGGACGACACACCCCCGCAGCTGAAGAACCCCGACATGTACGAGGCCCTGCGCGACGAGGGCAACTCGAAGGAGAAGTCGGCGCGCATCTCCAACGCCGCGGCCCAGAAGGGCAACAGCGAGGAGAAGGTCGCGGCGAAGGGCGGCCGGTCGGGCTCGTACGACGACTGGACCGTCGACGACCTGCGCGGCCGCGCGAAGGAACTCGGGCTCAGCGGCTACAGCGACGCCAAGAAGGGCGACCTGATCGAGATGCTGCGCGACCACTGAGGTCGGGTCAGCTCGCCGTGGTCGGCGGGCGGCGTCAGCTCGCCTTCTTCTCCGCGGCGGGCTTCTTCTTCGCAGCAGGCTTCTTCTTCGCAGCGGGCTTCTTCGCGGCAGGCGCCTTCTTCGCCGCGGGCTCCTTCTCCGCGGCCCGCTCCTTCGCAGGCGCCTTCTTCGCGGCGGGCTTCTTCGCCGGGGCCTTCTTCGCGCCCGACCGGCTGCGCTCCACCGACTGCCGGAGCGCCTCCATCAAGTCGATCACCTCGCCGTCGCCGGATCCGTCGCCGTCCTCGTCGTCCCCCGCGCGGCCGAAGGTCGCATCGGTGTCCAGCGACTCGCCCTCCTCGAGCTTGGCGTCGATGAGCTTGCGGAGCTCCTCCTGGTAGTCGTCGCCGAACTGCGACGGGTCGAAGTCGTCGCCGAGCGACTCGACGAGCGAGCCCGACATGTCGAGCTCCTTGCCGCTGATCCGCACCTTCTCGTCGAGCACGGGGAACCGTGCCTCACGGACCTCGTCGTCCCAGAGCAGCGTCTGCAGCACGAGCACGTCGCCCCGCACGCGCAGCGCGGCGAGCCGGGTCTTCTGCCGCAGGGAGAAGTGCACGATGGCCGTGCGGTCGGTCTCCTCGAGCGTGCGGCGCAGCAGGACGTAGGCCTTGGGCGACGCGGAGTCGGGCTCGAGGAAGTAGCTGCGGTCGAACATCAACGGGTCGAGCTGGTCGCTCGGCACGAACTCGAGCACGTCGATCTCGCGTGAGCGCTCCTCGGGCAGGGACTTCAGGTCGTCCGCCGTGAGCACCACCGTGCGGTCACCGTCGTCGAAGGCCTTGTCGATGTGCTCGTAGTCTACGACCTTGCCGCAGATCTCGCACCTGCGCTGGTACCGGATCCGACCGCCGTCGGCGTCGTGCACCTGGTGCAGCGAGACGTCGTGGTCCTCGGTGGCGCTGTAGAGCTTCACGGGCACGTTGACGAGCCCGAACGTGATCGCGCCCTTCCAGATCGATCGCATGACGGCCATGTTCCTCCGCATGCGCTCCGAATGACCGACGAGCGGGTACAAGTGCCGGGCACGTCCCCCGCCGCGCGGGCACCGTGGAGCGCATGAGCCAATACGACAAGAAGAACCCGGTCGACCTGTACCCCGCACCGCCGTTCCCGAAGCAGGAGCAGTCGCTGCCGGGCGAGGCCTGGAAGATGGACCCGAAGCCCGACCACGGCGAGACCAGCTACGTCGGCAAGGAGCGCCTCGTCGGCTTCCGCGGCATCGTCACCGGCGGCGACTCCGGCATCGGCCGTGCCGCCGCCATCGCCCTCAGCCGCGAGGGCGCCGACCTCGTGCTGAGCTACCTGCCCAGCGAGCAGACGGACGCCGAGGAGGTGCGCGACCTGCTCGAGGGCGAGGGCCGCCGCGTCGTCCTGGTGCCCGGCGACATCTCCGACGAGCAGTACTGCAAGGACCTCGTCGCCAAGGCCGTCGAGGAGCTCGGCGGGCTCGACACGCTCGTCATGGTCGCCGGCCGGATGAAGAGCAACGACGACATCCTCACGCTCACCACCGAGGACATCGACTCGACCATCAAGACCAACGTCTACTCGCTGTTCTGGCTGTCGCAGGCGGTCATCCCGCACCTCGAGCCCGGTTCGTCGATCGTCACGACCGGCTCCGTCCAGGGCACGCAGCCGAGCCCGGACAAGATCGACTACGCGCTGACGAAGGGCGCCATCGGCGTCTTCACGTCGGGCCTCGCGCAGCAGCTCGCGCCCAAGGGCATCCGCGTCAACCAGGTCTCCCCCGGCCCGGTCTGGACGCCGCTGCAGCCCGGCTCGGACGACGCCGAGACCGTGTCGGAGTTCGGCGGCCAGGCGCCGTTCGGCCGTCCCGGCCAGCCGGCCGAGCTCGCCGCGGCCTACGTGCACCTCGTGAGTCCGGAGTCGAGCTACACCTCGGGCGCGACCATCACGATCGCGGGAGCGATGCCGGCGGTCTGACCGGCACCGCACCTCCTCGGCTCCGCTCGCGGCCCGCTCCCCCGTCCACGCGGGGAGGCGGGCCGCCGCAGTCCGCAGACGCTGGCGTCCGGGACGCCCGCACGACGAACGAGCATCATCGAGGCAGACGACACGAGGAGGCGCCTGATGGCCAGCAAGGGACGCGGCGAGCGGGTGCAGGTCGGCGGACACACGCTGCAGCTCACCAACCTCGACAAGGTGCTCTACCCCGCTAGCGGCACGACGAAGGCGGACGTGCTCGGCTACTACGCCGCCGTGGCCGAGTGGATGCTCCCGCACGTCGAGGGTCGCCCGGCGACGCGCAAGCGCTGGGTGAACGGGGTCGACGGCGAGGTCTTCTTCGAGAAGAACCTGCCCGACTCCGCCCCCGACTGGGTCGCCCGGCACGAGATCGAGCACAAGGACCACGCGAACGTCTACCCCATGGTCAACGACCTCGCGACGCTGACCTGGCTGGCCCAGGTCGCGGCGCTCGAGGTGCACGTGCCCCAGTGGCGCTTCGGGCCGCGCGGGGCGCAGCGGAACCCCGACCGGCTCGTGCTCGACCTCGACCCGGGCGAGGGCGTCGGCCTGGCCGAGTGCGTCGAGGTCGCCCAGCTGCTGCGGCCCCTGCTCGACGGGATGGGCCTCGAGCTCGTGCCGGTGACGAGCGGCAGCAAGGGCGTGCACCTCTACGCGCGGCTCGACGGGAGGCAGACGAGCGCGCAGGTCAGCGACGTCGCCCACGAGCTCGCCCGGGCTGTCGAGGCCGACCACCCCGACCTCGTGCTGAGCACGATGGGCAAGGCCGACCGCCGGGGCAAGGTGCTGCTCGACTGGTCGCAGAACAACGGCAACAAGACGACGGTGGCGCCGTACTCGCTGCGCGGCCGTGAACGGCCGACGGTCGCGATGCCGCGCACCTGGCGCGAACTGGCCTCGAAGCAGCTGAGGCAGCTCGAGTACACCGAGGTGCTGGCCCGGCTGAAGCGCCGAGGAGACCCGCTGGCCGATGTCTCGAGCGGCACCCCCGTGCCTCCGGGTGAGCTCGGCGACGACATGCGCAACACCGAGTCTCCCCAGCACGACCAGACGGCCGACGGCGACGGCGAGACGCGAGAGGGGCGCGACCGCCTCGCGAAGTACCGCTCGATGCGCGACCCGTCGAAGACCGCGGAGCCTGTCCCCGCCACCGCCCCGCCGATGAGCGACGGCCGCAGCTTCGTCATCCAGGAGCACCACGCCAGCCGCCTGCACTGGGACTTCCGCCTCGAGCACGACGGCGTGCTCGTCAGCTGGGCGCTGCCCAAGGGCGAGCCCGACGACCCCGGCACGAACCACCTGGCGGTGATGACGGAGGACCACCCGCTCGAGTACGGCACCTTCGAGGGCACGATCGCGAAGGGCGAGTACGGCGCCGGCGAGGTCACCATCTGGGACTCGGGCACCTACGACGTCGAGAAGTGGCGCGACGGCAAGGAGGTGATCGCGGTGCTGCACGGGGAGCAGCGCGGCACCCGCCGGGTCGCGCTGATCCACACCGGCCACGGCGGCGGCAAGGCCGACCAGAACTGGCTGATCCACCGGATGGCGGACGATCCCGCCGAGGGCGGGTCGTCACGGGGCGAGCGGAGGAAGCGCGGCAGGACCGTCGTCGGCAACTCCGGATCGGCGTCGCGCTCGGACGGCGACTCCCCCGGGAAACGGGGCCGTGCCTCTTCCGGCGGACGCACGGAGCAGAACTTGCCGACACTCGACAGCGTCTCCCCGATGCTCGCCGTCGCGGGCACCGCCGCCGACGTCGACGATGACTGGGCGATCGAGATGAAGTGGGACGGCATCCGCGGGATCGCCGTCGTCGAGGGCGACCGCGTGACGCTGACCAGCCGCAACGGCCACGACCTGACCCCTGCCTACCCCGAGCTGCAGGTGCTGGCAGACCAAGTCGCGAGCGACGGAAGCGCGGTGCTCGACGGCGAGGTCGTGGCCGTCGACGAGGCCGGTCGCCCCGACTTCGGGCTGCTGCAGACGCGGATGGGCCTGACGAAGCCGCGCGAGGTGGAGCAGGCCGCAGAGGGAGCGCCGATCCGCTACCTCCTCTTCGACGTGCTGCACGCCGAGGGGCACTCGCTCCTCAGGAAGACCTACGACGAGCGGCGTGAGGTGCTCGAGCGGATCGTGACCTCTGAGGGCCCGATCGACGTGCCCGTCGTCTTCGACGGCGACCTGGAGGAGGCGATGCGGACCTCGCAGCGCCTCCGGCTCGAGGGGGTGGTCGCCAAGCGCCGCGACGCGACCTACAGCGCCGGCCGACGCTCTCGCGCCTGGATCAAGATGAAGCACCACGCGACGCAGGAGGTGGTGATCGCGGGGTGGCGTCCCGGGAACGGGCGTCGCGCCTCCGGCGTGGGCTCGCTGCTGATGGGCGTGCCCGGCGACGAGGGGCTCGTGTACGTCGGACGGGTGGGCACGGGCTTCCGCGATCGCGACCTCGACGCGCTGCTGACGGAGTTCCGCGGGGTCGAGCGGAAGACCAGCCCTCTCGTCGACGTGCCCGCCGCCGACGCCCGCGACGCGCACTGGATCACGCCGTCGCGGGTCGGCGAGGTGTCGTTCGCCGAGTGGACGTCGACCGGCCGCCTCCGCCAGCCCTCGTGGCGCGGCTGGCGCCCCGACAAGTCGCCCGACGACGTCGTCCGCGAGAGCTGACCGCAGGGAGGAGACTCGAGGGATGACAGACGCTCGCGGCCAGCGCATCGTCCTCGTGGTCGCGGTGCTCGCCTCCTTCGTGGCGTTCCTCGACGGGTCGATCGTGACCGTCGCGCTGCCGGCGATCGCACGAGGCCTGGGCGAAGGAGGCGCGGGCCCGGCGAGCGGAGCCGACCTGACCCTGCAGCAGTGGGTCGTCGACGCGTACCTGCTCGCGCTCGGCTCGCTGATGCTCGTCGCGGGCTCGCTCAGCGACACGTTCGGCCGGGTGCGGGTGCTGCGCGCCGGCCTCGTCGCCTTCGCGCTGACGAGCGTCCTCGCCGCGCTCGCGCCCGACCCCGGCCTGCTCATCGCCGCCCGCGCGCTGCAGGGCGTCGCCGCGGCGCTGCTCGTCCCGTCGAGCCTCGCGCTCATCACGTCGACGTTCACGGGACCGGCGCAGGGCCGCGCCATCGGCTCGTGGACCGCCTGGACCGGCGTCGCGTTCCTGATCGGGCCGCTCGCCGGCGGCGCCCTCGTCGACACGCTCGGCTGGCGGTGGGTGTTCGCCGTGGTCGTCGTGCCGGTGGTGCTGACGCTCGTGCTGATGACGCGCCTCCCCGGCGACGCGCACCGCGGCGGGCCCGACCAGCCGGCCCGCGTCGACGTCGTCGGCGCCGTGCTCGCCGCGGTCGGCCTCGCCGGCCCGGTCTTCGCGCTCATCGAGGGCCAGCGCGTCGGGTTCGGCGCCTGGTTCGTCGTCGTGCCGCTCGTCGTCGGCGTCGTCGCGCTCGCCGCGTTCGTCTGGTGGGAGCGCCGTGCCCCGCAGCCGATGATGCCGCTCGACCTGTTCCGCACCCGCGAGTTCGCCGTCGGCAACCTCGCGACGGTAGGCCTCTACGCCGCGATCAGCCTCGGCACGCTGACCATCCCGCTCGTCGTGCAGGAGCTCGCCGGGCTCTCGGCCACGCTCGCCGGCCTCGTCACCCTGCCGACGACGATCGTGTCGCTGCTCTTCTCGACGACGTTCGGCACGCTCGCCGCGACGCACGGCCCCCGCCTCTTCATGACCGTCGGGCCGCTGATCACGGCGAGCGGGTTCCTCTGGATGCTGCTCGTCCGCGACCCGATCGACGTCTGGTGGCAGGTCGTGCCCGGGGTGGTCCTCTTCGGCCTCGGCCTGTCCGTCACGGTCGCGCCGCTCACCTCGGCCGTGCTGTCGGGCATCTCGCCGGCCAGGTCGGGCATCGCGTCGGCGGTCAACAACGCGATCTCGCGGGTGGCCGGGCTGGTCGCCGTGGCGTTCCTGGGGGTGATCGCCGGAGGCGCCCTCACGGTCGACGGGTTCCACCGCGTCGTCGTCGTGGTCGCGGTGCTGCTCGTCGGCAGCGCGCTCGTGTCGTTCGTCGGGCTGCGGGGCACGCGCCGCGCCTCCTAGCGTCGCCGCCCCCTGTCCGTCCTGTCCCGAGCGTCCCGTCGTGTCACGGCGCGACGCGATGCTCGGAACGGGACGGGACACGAGCCCTAGACCGGAGGAGGCGGCGCGGGCAGCCCGCCGACGAGGTCGCCGAAGCGCCGCCACGACGAGTCCTGCTGCGCCAGCCGCCGGAGCGCCAGCAGCAACGGCTCGACCAGCACCGTGCCCAGCACCACGTACTGCACGGCCGCGTCGACGCTCTCGAGCGGGACACCCGCGATCTCGGCGTCCGCGACGTCGTGCATGGCCCGCGCGTAGCCGTCGAGGCGCTCGGGCGGCAGGTCGAAGCCGGCGGCCTCGAGCCCGTCGACGGCGACCTCGAGCGCGGCGAGCACCGGGCCGTCGCCGGGGTCGACGGTCCAGCCCCAGCGCTCGACGAGGCCGCGGGCCCGGGCGTGGTCGACTCCCTCGGGAGCGTCGGGCGTGACCGCGTGCTGGGCGACGCCGAGCACCTGCCCCACCGAGTCGTGCTCCAGGTCGAGGAACTCGAGCACTCCGCGTGCGCGCGCCACGCTCAGCCCGCCGGGGCCGACCAGCGCCCGCACGAGCCTGAGCCTCCGCACGTGCTCGTCGCCGTAGCGGGCCTGCGTCGCCGAGGTGCGCTCGCCCTCGGGCAGCAGCCCCTCGCGCAGGTAGTACTTGATGGTCGCGATCGGGACGCCGCTGACGTCGGCGAGCTCGGAGATGCGCACGGGTCCCCCTTGACATTGGATAGCTGCACTCTCCAAGATGGGAGCGCACTGGAGAGCAACACTATCCAATCACCAGGCACCCACCCGCGCAGACGCGTCGAAGGAGCGAGATCATGGCCCGTGTCATCCCCGGCAGGACGACCCACCGGCACGAGGGCGAGCTCGTCGTCTTCCTGATCGGCATGCGCGTCAACAAGATCTGGCGGCCCGACCAGTGGCTCCCCGTGTTCGCCGCGATGACCCCGATGATCGTGGAGCTGTTCAAGGACAAGGAGTCCGGGCTCCGCGGCCTCCGCACCACGATCGGCTCGCGAGGGCCGGTGCTGGTGCAGTACTGGGACTCGCTCGAGAAGCTCTACGCCTACGCCGGCTCGGCCGACCAGGCCCACCGCCCCGCGTGGAGCGCCTTCAACCGCCGTGCCCGCAAGGCGCCGGGCGCGGTCGGCATCTGGCACGAGACGTTCGTGGTCGAGCGGGCCGAGAGCATGTACGTCGGGATGCCCGCCTCCGGTCTCGCCCTGGCGACGGAGGCGGTGCCCGTCGGCCCGCGTGCCGACACGGCCCGCGCGCGCGCCGCCGCGGGACGCACCGCGGCCGGCCCCGCAGCCTGACAGCAGCCGCAGCATGAACCGCGTTCCGAACCATGAACCGCGTTCTTTCGCGGGTGGTGGTTCGGGACGCGGGTCACCGCGCGGGGGGG
>NZ_CAUPYL010000043.1:0-16111 GCF_963515265.1 uncultured Frigoribacterium sp. | reverse complement strand
GCGCCCGAGTCCGAGCCCGCCCCGGTCTCCGAGCCGGCGCCCGCGTCGGTCCCGGCTCCTGTCGAGGTCGCACCCGAGCCCGAGGCAGCACCCGAGCCGGTCGCCGCCGCGGCGGTCGCCCCGGTCCCGGCCTACGCCGGACCCAGCCAGGACGACACCGAGAGCACCAACAGCCTCCTGCAGCTCGCTCGTCGTCTGCACGAGGAGCACGTCCGTGAGGGCGTCGAGAAGCGCGACGCCCTGATCGCCGAGGGCCAGTCGACGTCGGCTCGTCTCGTGGCCGAGGCCGAGGCCAAGCAGCGCGACGTCGTCACCGAGGCCGAGGCTCGCTCCCGCGAGGTCGTGGCCGAGGCCGAGACCAAGCGCCGCGAGGTGCTCGAGCAGCTCGCGACCGAGCGCACCGGCCTGGAGCGTCGCATCGACGACCTCCGCACGTTCGAGCGCGACTACCGCCAGAAGCTCAAGGGCTACATCGAGGGCCAGCTCCGCGACCTCGAGGCCGAGTCCGGCGAGCAGCAGTCCGCGAGCGGCTTCGCTCCCGCCAGCGCTCAGGGCTTCGGCTCCAACTAAGGTCTTGACGCAGAGCACTCCTCCGACGAAGGTCAGCGTCCGCATCATCGCGGCGCTGGCCTTCGTCGCTGTCACGGCCTACGTGCTCGACCAGGTGTCGAAGCACCTCGTGACCACCCGCCTGGTCGAGGGCGAGAGCGTCGACGTCGTGGGCGAGTTCTTCCAGCTGCACTTCGTGCGGAACCCCGGTGCGGCCTTCTCCCTGGCCAGCGGCACGACCTGGATCTTCTCGATCGCGGCCTCGGCCGTCGTGGTCGCCATCGTCGTCTTCGCACGGCGCATCCGGTCCCGGGCCTGGGCGATCATGCTCGGCATGCTCCTGGGAGGCACGCTCGGCAACCTGACCGACCGTCTGACCCGCGAGCCCTCCTTCGGGCAGGGGCACGTGATCGACTTCCTGTACTTCCCGTCGCTGCTGCCGGCGATCTTCAACGTGGCGGACATCTTCATCGTGTCGAGCATGGGCCTCCTGTTGCTGCTGACCCTGCTCGGCGTCAACCTCGACGGCACCCGGACCACGAAGGCGAGCGCGGCGCGTGACGCGGCGAGCGACCAGGCCGCCGACGAGACGACCGCTGCGGGGCCCATGACCGACGCCGGCGCCGACGGGGCGCCTCCTTCGACCCGACCGACGGAGCACCCGTGACCGAGTCCCGCCAACTGCCCGTGCCCGACGGACTCGCCGGCGAGCGGGTCGACGCCGCACTGGCCAAGCTGCTCGGCTTCAGCCGCACCTTCGCCGCCGAGGTGGCCACCACCGGGGGAGTGGCCGTCGACGGTCGCCCGGTGGGCAAGTCCGACCGGCTCGAGGCCGGCGCCTGGCTCGAGGTCACCTGGGCACCCCGCGAGGCACCGACCGTCGTGCCGCTCGACGTGCCCGGCCTGGGCATCGTGCACGACGACGACGAGATCGTCGTCGTCGACAAGCCCGTCGGCGTCGCCGCGCACCCCTCGGTCGGCTGGACCGGGCCCACGGTGCTCGGCGGCCTCGCGGCGGCCGGGTTCCAGGTCGCCACGTCGGGGGCTGCCGAGCGCGCGGGCATCGTGCACCGCCTCGACGTCGGCACCAGCGGCCTCATGGTCGTGGCGAAGTCCGAGCGCGCCTACGCACAGCTCAAGGACGCCTTCCGCGAGCGGACGGTGGAGAAGATCTACAACGCGGTCGTGCAGGGCCACCCCGACCCGCTCACCGGCACCATCGACGCCCCGATCGGTCGTCACCCGTCGTCGGACTGGAAGTTCGCCGTGGTCGTGGACGGCAAGCCCTCCGTGACGCACTACGAGACGGTCGAGGCGTTCCGCTCAGCCTCGCTGCTCGAGATCCACCTCGAGACCGGTCGCACGCACCAGATCCGCGTCCACATGGCCGCCCAGCGCCACCCCTGCGTGGGCGACGCGACCTACGGGGCCGACCCGACGCTGTCCGCTGCCCTCGGCCTCGGCCGGCAGTGGCTGCACGCCGTCCAACTCGGCTTCCGCCACCCGGGGACGGGCGAGCCGGTCGTCTACCGGTCGACGTACCCGGACGACCTGCAGCACGCGCTCGATGTCCTCCGTGCGGCCTAGGCTGTCCACCTGCCGCTGAACCGGCACACCACCACAGAACCGCAGATCCACCACAGAACCGTCGAACCACAGACGAGGAGCCGCGTGGCCTCGAAAGATTCCTTCGTCCACCTGCACGTCCACAGCGAGTACTCGATGCTCGACGGTGCGGCCCGGGTCAAGCCGCTGATCGCGGAGGCCGCCGCCCAGGGCATGCCCGCCGTCGCGGTCACCGACCACGGCAACGTGTTCGGCGCCTACGACTTCTGGAAGACCGCGACCGACGCCGGGGTCAAGCCCATCATCGGCACCGAGGCCTACATCACGCCGGGCACGCACCGGGGCGACAAGACCCGCATCCGCTGGGGCGACGGCGGCCGCGACGACGTCTCCGGCGCCGGTGCGTACACGCACATGACGTTGCTCTCGCAGAGCACGGCGGGCATGCACAACCTCTTCCGGCTGTCGTCGCGCGCGTCCCTCGAGGGCTACTACTTCAAACCGCGCATGGACCGCGAGCTGCTGTCGCAGTACTCGGACGGCCTCATCGCCACGACGGGCTGCCCGTCCGGCGAGGTGCAGACGCGCCTCCGACTCGGCCAGTACGACGAGGCGGTCAAGGCCGCGGCGGACTTCCGCGACATCTTCGGCGCCGAGAACTACTTCGCCGAGATCATGGACCACGGCCTCGGCATCGAGCGCCAGATCATGGGCGACCTCCTCCGCCTCGCGAAAGACCTGGGCCTGCCCCTCGTGGCCACCAACGACCTGCACTACACGCACGAGCACGACGCCACGAGCCATGCAGCGCTGCTCTGCGTCCAGTCGGGCTCGACCCTCAACGACCCGAACCGGTTCAAGTTCGACGCCGACGAGTTCTACCTGAAGTCCGCCCAGCAGATGCGGCACCTCTTCCGTGACCACCCCGAGGCCTGCGACAACACCCTGCTCATCGCCGAGCGCTGCGACGTCCAGTTCAACACCTCGGCCAACTACATGCCGCGCTACCCCGTGCCCGAGGGCGAGACGGAGGAGACGTGGTTCATCAAGGAGGTGGAGAAGGGCCTGGTCTACCGGTACCCGGACGGCATCCCCTCCGACGTCCGCAAGCAGGCCGAGTACGAGATCGGCGTCATCACCGGCATGGGCTTCCCCGGCTACTTCCTCGTCGTCGCCGACTTCATCAACTGGTCGAAGGAGAACGGCATCCGCGTCGGTCCGGGACGCGGCTCCGGCGCCGGGTCCATGGCCGCCTACGCGATGCGCATCACCGACCTCGACCCGCTCCGCCACGGCCTCATCTTCGAGCGCTTCCTCAACCCCGACCGTGTCTCGATGCCCGACTTCGACGTCGACTTCGACGACCGTCGCCGCGGCGAGGTCATCCAGTACGTGACGGAGAAGTACGGCGACGAGCGCGTCGCCCAGATCGTCACCTACGGCACCATCAAGGCCAAGCAGGCCCTGAAAGACAGCTCGCGCGTGCTCGGCTTCCCCTTCGGGATGGGCGAGAAGCTCACGAAGGCCATGCCGCCCGCGGTCATGGGCAAGGACATCCCGCTCACGGGCATCTTCGACAAGGCCCACGAGCGCTACAAGGAGGCGGGAGACATCCGGACGGTCGTCGAGACCGATCCCGAGGCGAGGACGGTCTTCGACACGGCTCTCGGCCTGGAGGGCCTCAAGCGCCAGTGGGGCGTGCACGCGGCCGGCGTCATCATGTCGAGCGACCCCCTGATCGACATCATCCCGATCATGAAGCGCGAGCAGGACGGCCAGATCGTCACGCAGTTCGACTACCCCGCCTGCGAGTCGCTCGGGCTGATCAAGATGGACTTCCTGGGTCTCCGCAACCTGACGATCATCAACGACGCCCTCGACAACATCCGCACCAACCGCGGTTTCGACCTCGTCCTCGAAGACCTCGAGCTCGACGACCGGGCGGCCTACGAGCTGCTCGGCCGCGGTGACACGCTGGGCGTCTTCCAGCTCGACGGCGGGCCCATGCGCGGCCTCCTGCGGCTGATGAAGCCCGACAACTTCGAGGACATCTCGGCCGTCATCGCGCTGTACCGCCCCGGGCCCATGGGGGCGAACTCCCACACGAACTACGCCCTGCGGAAGAACGGCATCCAGGAGATCACGCCGATCCACCCCGAGCTCGAGGAGCCCCTGAAGGAGATCCTGTCGACGAGCTACGGCCTGATCATCTACCAGGAGCAGGTGATGGCCATCGCGCAGAAGGTCGCCGGGTTCTCGCTCGGCCAGGCCGACATCCTCCGTCGTGCCATGGGCAAGAAGAAGAAGTCCGAGCTCGACAAGCAGTACGCGGGCTTCGAGCAGGGCATGTTCGACAACGGCTTCTCACCGGACGCCGTCAAGATGCTCTGGGACATCCTCCTGCCCTTCTCGGACTACGCCTTCAACAAGGCGCACTCCGCCGCCTACGGCGTCGTGTCGTACTGGACCGCCTACCTCAAGGCCCACTACCCGGCCGAGTACATGGCCGCGTTGCTCACGAGCACCGGCGACTCGCGGGACAAGCTCGGGCTCTACCTCAACGAGTGCCGCCGCATGGGCATCACGGTCCTCCCGCCGGACGTCAACGAGTCGATCGGCTTCTTCGCGGCGGTCGGCGACGACATCCGCTTCGGCATGGGCGCGGTCCGGAACGTGGGGTTCAACGTCGTCGACCACGTGATCGCCGCCCGCCAGAAAGAAGGAGCCTTCGCCTCCTTCCACGACTTCCTGCGCAAGGTCCCGCTCCCCGTCGCCAACAAGCGCACGGTCGAGTCGCTGGTGAAGGCCGGGGCGTTCGACAGCCTGGGCTCGACCCGCCGGGCCCTGGTCGAGATCCACGAGTCGGCGGTCGAGGCCGCCGTCAACGAGAAGCGCGCCGAGGCCAACGGCCAGGTCGGCTTCGACTTCGACTCCCTCTGGGACGAGCCACAGGACGTCCAGCACGTGCCCGAGCGACCCGAGTGGTCGAAGCGGGACAAGCTGGCGTTCGAGCGCGACATGCTGGGCCTCTACGTGAGCGACCACCCGCTGGCCGGGCTCGAGCTGCCGCTCGCGAAGCACGCGAGCACGACGGTGACCGACATCCTGTCGAGCGAGCCGACCGCGATCGACGGCGAGACGGTCACGATCGCCGGCCTCATCACGAGCGTCCAGCACCGGGTCGCCCGCAACTCGGGCAATCCGTACGGCATCGTCACGGTCGAGGACTTCGGCGGCGAGATCTCGGCGATGTTCCTGGGCAAGACCTACCAGGAGTTCGGGCCGTCGCTCGTCGGCGACTCGATCATCGTGCTGAAGGGGCGCGTCAGCGTCCGCGACGACGGCATGAACATGCACGCGGCGAGCATGTTCATGCCCGACCTCGGCGTCGGTGCGTCGCAGGGCCCGTTGGTGCTGCAGATCCCCGAGCACCGCGCCACGACCGACACCGTCACGGAGCTCGCGGCGGTGCTCGGCAGGCACACCGGCGGCACCGAGGTGCGGCTCCGGCTCGTCAAGGGCGACGTCGCCCGCTCGTTCGAGATCCCCATGCCGGTCGACGTGACCGCCGACCTGTACGGCGAGCTCAAGAGCTTGCTCGGGCCGGGCTGCCTCGTCTGACGCGCAGGCGTCTCCGCACGCACGACGGCCCCACGGACTCGAGTCCGTGGGGCCGTCGTGCGTGGACGTCCTGCTCGTCTACGCCTCGAGGTGCACGGGCCGGAGCCAGCGGCGGTCGTGGTACAGCAACGCGTCGTCGTCTGCTCCCGTGCCGCCGTCCTCGACCTGCACGACGACGACGGCGTTGCCGTGCACGTGCACCCGCTCGACGATGCGGCCGGTCATCCAGGCGGTGACGTCGTGGAGCAACGGGAGGCCGTGCGGCCCCTCGCTCCAGTGGTCGCCCGCGAACCGCTCGGCGGCGGGGCCGGCCATGCGGCGCGCGAGGCCCTGGTTGCGGAGGCCGAGCAGGTGGATCACCACGTGTTCGGTCTCCTCGATCGCCCGCCACGAGCTGGCGGTGCGCGCCATGTTGAAGGTGGCGAGCGGCGGGACGGCGGCGAGCGAGGCCAGCGAGGTCGCGGTGAAGCCGACGGGCCGGCCGTCCGAGTCCCGGGCGGTGACGATGGCGACGCCCGCGGCATGGCGGCGGAAGCCGGCCTTGAACGCGGCGAGGTCGGCGGGGTCGGACTGTGCAGCCGTGGCGGCTGGTGCGGTGGTGTCGGGCATGACGGTGGGCGCCTCCTGTGCTCTGCTCCCGGGGGCGGGCGTGTCCGCGCCGTGACGGCTCGGGCTAGGCTCGACGGGCCATGATTCAGACCACAGACCTCCGGGGCCTCAAGCCTACCCACGCCGACCTGCTGGGCCTCGTGCCCCGGTCGCACGTCGACGTCGCCGCCGCCTCCGGCGCCGCGGCCCAGATCGTCCAGGCCGTGCGCGAGCGCGGTGCGGACGCCCTGCGCGACCAGGCGGAGCGCTTCGACGGCGTCCGCACCGACGTGTTCCGCGTCGAGGCGGCTGCGATCGCCCGTGCCGTCGACGAGCTCGACCCCCTGGTGAAGGAGGCGCTGGTCGAGTCGATCGCCCGCGTCACCGAGGCCAGCAGGGCCCAGGTGCCCGCGGGCTCCATGACCGTCCCGGCCCCCGGGGCGCTCATCGAGCAGCGCTGGCAGCCGGTCGCCCGGGCGGGCGTGTACGTCCCCGGCGGCAAGGCCGTCTACCCGTCGAGCGTCGTCATGAACGTCGTGCCGGCCCTGGTGGCCGGGGTCGGCTCGGTCGCGCTCGTCTCGCCCGGGCAGCGCGACTTCGGCGGCGCCGTCCACCCCGTCATCCTGGGCGCGGCGGGCCTCCTCGGCATCGACGAGGTCTACGTCATGGGCGGTGCGGGCGCCATCGCGGCCCTCGCGTACGGAGTGCCCGAGATCGGGCTCGAGCCGGTCCAGGTCATCACCGGCCCCGGCAACAACTACGTGGCCGCCGCGAAGCAGCTCGTCCGCGGACGCGTCGGCATCGACGCCGTGGCGGGCGCCACCGAGATCCTCGTCATCGCCGACGACTCGGCCGACCCGACGCTCGTCGCCGTCGACCTGATCAGCCAGGCCGAGCACGACGAGGAGGCCGCCGCCGTCCTCGTGACCACCTCGGCGGAGCTCGCCGACCGGGTCCGCGACGAGCTCGTGCGGCTCGTCCCGCGGACGCTGAGCGCGACCCGCGTCCAGACCGCCCTCGACGGCCGCCAGTCGGCCCTCGTGCTCGTCGACGACCTGTCGGCCGCCGTCGACTTCAGCAACGCCTACGGGCCCGAGCACCTCGAGATCCAGACGCGCGACGACGAAGGGGTGCTCGCGGGCATCACGAGCGCCGGCGCGGTCTTCGTGGGCCCGAGCACCCCTGTGAGCCTGGGCGACTACCTCGCCGGCTCGAACCACGTCCTGCCCACGGGCGGCCAGTCGCGGTTCTCGTCGGGACTCGGCGCGTACACGTTCCTGCGGCCGCAGCAGATCGTGCGCTACGAGCACGACGCCCTGGCCGAGGTCGCCGACAGGTTGGTCGCGCTGTCGCGCGCCGAGCTGCTGCCCGCCCACGGCGAGGCCGTCGCGGCGCGTCTCCACAAGCCCTGATCGGTCGTCCCGACGGCGTCCGTGAGGGGCGGCGTCGACCGTGTCCCGTCCGTGGCGTCGAAGGGGCGGGGTGCGGAGCCCCAGTACGCTGAGGGCACCATGTTCTGTCCTTTCTGTCGCCACCCCGATTCCCGCGTCGTCGACTCCCGCACGAGCGACGACGGCACCTCGATCCGTCGGCGGCGCCAGTGCCCGAACTGCGGTCGTCGCTTCAGCACGACCGAGACGGCAAGCCTCAACGTCGTCAAGCGCAACGGCGTGCTCGAGCCCTTCAGCCGGGAGAAGATCATCTCCGGCGTCCGCAAGGCCTGCCAGGGCCGTCCCGTCACCGACGGCGACCTGGCCGTCCTGGCGCAGAAGGTCGAGGAGGCGGTGCGTGCGTCGGGCACGTCGCAGATCGAGGCGAACGACATCGGCCTCGCGATCCTGCCGCCCCTGCGCGAGCTCGACGAGGTCGCCTACCTGCGCTTCGCGAGCGTCTACCAGGCCTTCGACTCCCTCGAGGACTTCGAGTCGTCGATCACGCAGCTCCGCGACGAGCACCGTGACCGCGTGCGTGCACCGCGATCGGTCGACGAGTGAGGACCGCCTACCGGGTCCTGTTCGACCTGGTGCTCTCCAAGATGGACCCCGAGGACGCGCACCACCTCGCGTCCCGGGTCATCCGTGCCGTCCCGCGGGTCGGCCTGGCGCCGCTCGTGCGCCGGCTCACGGCGCCCCACCCGTCGCTCGCCGTCGAGGCGCTGGGCCTCCGTTTCGCCTCGCCGTTCGGCGTCGCCGCGGGCTTCGACAAGGACGCGACAGGCATCGCCGGTCTCGGGGCGCTCGGCTTCGGCCACGTCGAGGTCGGCACCGTCACGGCCAGGGCCCAGCCGGGCAACGAGCGACCGCGGCTCTTCCGTCTGGTGCCCGACCTGGCGGTCGTCAACCGCATGGGCTTCAACAACGGAGGCGCGGCGCAGGCGGCCGACGAGCTCACCGCTGCGCGCCGTGCGGCCGTCCGGCCCGTGATCGGCGTCAACATCGGCAAGAGCCGTGTCGTCGAGGTGGACGACGCGGTCGCCGACTACCTCGTGAGCACGCGCCTGCTCGCCCCGCTCGCCGACTACCTGGCCGTCAACGTCAGCTCGCCCAACACGCCCGGCCTCCGCGGCCTGCAGGAGCTCGACAAGCTGTCGCCGCTGCTGCGCGCCGTCCACGCCGCCGCGGGCGACACCCCCGTGCTCGTCAAGATCGCTCCTGACCTCGACGACGACGGCATCCGCCACATCGCCGAGCTGGTCACCGAGATCGGGCTCGGGGGCGTGATCGCCACGAACACGACACTGTCTCGTTCGGGGCTGCGGACCTCGCCCGCCGTCGTGGAGGCCGCGGGGGCTGGTGGTCTCTCCGGCGCCCCGCTCGCGGCCCGGTCGCTCGAGGTGCTCCGGGTGCTGCGTTCGGTGCTGCCCGACGAGACGTGCGTCGTGTCCGTCGGGGGAGTGACCACCGCCGACGACGTGCAGTCGCGCCTCGACGCCGGTGCGACGCTCGTGCAGGGCTACACGGCCTTCCTCTACGAGGGGCCGCTCTGGGCCCGGAAGGTCAACCGGGGGCTGCGCGCCCTCCGCCGAGCGGCGTGACCGGTCTCGGCAGCCCGACAGGCGCGCCCGACACGACAGAGCCCCCGACCACGTGGTCGGGGGCTCCGTCGTGCGGCGTGGCTACAACGTGGGGAACTCGCGGCGCTTGACCTGCGGCTTCGGCAGTCGCATCGGCTTCATCTGCATGGCGCGCATGGCGGTGTACCAGCGGTTGCCCTTCTGCAGGCCGTCGTCGCCGAACTTCGCGCGCAGCTGGGAGGTGACGCGCTGGCCGGCGAGGAGGCAGTCGGCGACGGCGAGGATGAAGAAGCCCCACAGGACGAACAGCGTCGTGGTCTGGACCGCGACGTTCTGGACGATGCTCATGACGATGACGAGCACCATGACCGGGATCATCGCCTCGCCGACGCTGTAGCGGGCGTCGACGTAGTCGCGGATGAACTTGCGCTGCACGCCCTTGTCGCGCTCGGGGAGGAACTTCTCCTCGCCGTTGGCGAGCCCGACGCGCTGGCGCTCCCGCTGCTCGGCGAGACGGGCGCGCTGGGCCTTCTGCGCCTCCTTGCCGGTGGCCACGAGCGGGCGCTGGTTGGCGGCCTCGCGTTCGCGACGGGTCGGCGTCGGCCGTCCCTTGCCGGTCGTCGGCGACTCGGTCTCGTCGACGGTCGTCGTGATGGTCTTGTCAGGTGCCTTGGCCACGGAGAGTCCTCGGGGGTTGAACGAGTTCCTAAGATTACCTGCATGACCGACTCGCAGCACCCCGTGACCCCGACCGATCCTCGTACTGTCAGCGAACTCGCGGAGGCGGTGCAGGGCGGCTTCCCCGCCGCAGTCGCCGACCTCGGCGGCCTGGTCCGCATCCCGTCCGTCTCGTGGGACGCCTTCGACCCCGCGCACGTCGCCGCCAGCGCCGAGGCCGTCGCCGAGCTCGTGCGGGGCACGGGCCTCTTCGAGACCGTGCAGGTGAGCCGTGCGCCGATCGGCGACACCGGCGCCCTCGGCCAGCCGGCCGTGCTCGCCCGGCGCCCCGCGCGCGACGGCAAGCCGACGGTCCTCCTCTACGCCCACCACGACGTGCAGCCCCAGGGCGACGACGCCGACTGGGACTCGCCTCCGTTCGAGCCCACCGTCAAGGGCGATCGCCTCTACGGGCGGGGCGCCTCTGACGACAAGGCCGGCGTGATGACCCACGTGGCGGCGCTGCGGGCCGTCCGCGAGGTGCTCGGCGACGACCTGGGCGTCGGCGTCGCGGTGTTCATCGAGGGTGAAGAGGAGTTCGGCTCCCGCTCGTTCGCCGACTTCCTCCGCCAGCACCGGGACGACCTCGCGGCCGACGTCATCGTCGTCGCCGACTCGGGCAACTGGAGCACGACCGTCCCCGCCATCACCGTGGGGCTCCGCGGCAACGTGACGTTCCGGCTCACCGTCCGCACCCTGGCGCACGCGTCCCACTCGGGGATGGTCGGCGGCGCGGTCCCGGACGCGATGCTCGCGATGGTGAAGCTGCTCGCCACGCTGCACGACGATGCGGGCAGCGTCGCCGTCGCCGGGCTGCACAGCCGCGAGGCCGAGCACCCCGAGCAGAGCGAGCAGCAGCTGCGCGAGGAGGCCGGGCTGCTCGAGGGCGTGACGCCGATCGGCACCGGTCCGCTGCTCAGCCGCGTCTGGTCGCAGCCGTCGATCACGGTGACGGGCATCGACGCGCCGAGCGTCGCGAACGCGTCGAACACCCTGTCGCCCGAGGTGTCCGTCCGGATCAGCGCGCGCATCGCTCCGGGGCAGGCCGCGTCCGAGGCCTACGCGGCCATCGAGGCGCACCTCCGAGAGCACGCCCCCTTCGGCGCGCACGTCGAGATCGACGACGTCGACCAGGGCGACCCGTTCCTCGTCGACACCAGCGGCTGGGCCCTCGCCGAGGCCACGGCGGCCATGACCGAGGCCTGGGGGGAGGCGCCCCTGCAGATCGGCATCGGCGGATCGATCCCGTTCATCGCGGACCTCGTCCGGACGTTCCCCGAGGCCCAGATCCTCGTCACGGGCGTGGAGGACCCCGACACGCGCGCGCACAGCCCGAACGAGTCGCAGCACCTCGGCGTGCTGCACCGTGCCGTGCTCAGCGAGGCCGTGCTGATCGCCCGCCTCGACGCACGGAGCTGAGGCACGACGGGGTCGACGGCGCCCGTGCACCGTCGGCCTCGTCGGCCCTGGTCGCCGGGAACAAATCCCGGCACGGGCTGCTTACACTGGTCAACGACGAGTGCCCCTGCGCACCGACCCGAGGAGGCTCCATGACCGACACCGCGACCCCCGCCGTCGAGACGGCCGCCGGCGACACGACG
This sequence comes from uncultured Frigoribacterium sp., assembly GCF_963515265.1. Lineage (NCBI taxonomy): Bacteria > Bacillati > Actinomycetota > Actinomycetes > Micrococcales > Microbacteriaceae > Frigoribacterium > uncultured Frigoribacterium sp. The sequence goes on along the minus strand of NZ_CAUPYL010000043.1, from coordinate 4,456 downwards.
ACCGCCCACGGCGTCACGATCACCGCGACCGCCGCCGACAAGGTGAAGAGCCTCCTGACGCAGGAGGGGCGTGACGACCTCCGCCTCCGCGTGGCCGTCCAGCCCGGTGGCTGCTCCGGCCTCATCTACCAGCTCTACTTCGACGAGCGCCTCCTCGAGAACGACGCCACGGTCGACTTCGACGGTGTCGAAGTCGTCGTCGACAAGATGAGCGTCCCCTATCTCGACGGCGCGGCCATCGACTTCGAGGACACGATCCAGAAGCAGGGCTTCACAATCGACAACCCGAACGCCCAGGGCAGCTGCGCCTGCGGCGACAGCTTCCACTGACGCAGGAGGCGCCTCCCGGGCGCTCCTGACCGGTCACCACACGAGAGGGACCGCCGAGAGGCGGTCCCTCTCGTGCGTCCAGGTGGCTCGTGCTCGAACGACTCGGCGGGGCCGCGTGCAGAGGCCCGGTCAACCTGCGAGTAGGCTAGGGAAGTCCCGTCCTAGACTGGGAAGACCCCAAGCTGTCGTGTCATCCGAGAGGTAACAGTGCGTTCTAACCGCCGTCTTCGTTGGGCCGCCATCCCCGTGGCCGCCGTCATGGCCCTCGTCCTCGCGGGATGTACGCCCGAGCAGCTCCAGGGCTGGCTCCCCACCACCGCGGGCACCACCAACCACGTCGACAGCATCATCGGCCTGTGGGTCACGTCGTGGATCGTCCTGCTGATCGTCGGCCTCATCGTCTGGGGCCTCATCATCTGGACCTGCATCGCCTACCGGCGTCGCAAGGGCCAGACCGGCCTCCCCGTGCAGCTGCGCTACAACATGCCGATCGAGATCTTCTACACGGTCGTGCCGCTCATCCTCGTGCTGGGCTTCTTCGCCTTCACCGCCCGCGACCAGGCCGCCATCGAGGAGCCGACCGCGAACCCCGACGTGAAGATCGACGTCTACGCGAAGCGCTGGGCCTGGGACTTCAACTACATCGACCAGCAGCAGGAAGACGACAGCGTCTACTACCAGGGCATCCAGGCCCAGGAGCTGCCCGACGGCGAGGTCGACCAGGACCAGCTCCCCGTTCTGTACCTCCCCGTGGGCAAGACCGTGCAGATCGACCTCAAGTCGCGCGACGTCGCCCACTCCTTCTGGATCGTCGACTTCCTCTACAAGAAGGACACGATCCCCGGCAAGACCAACTACATGTACTTCACGCCCGAGAAAGAGGGCACGTTCACGGGCAAGTGCGCCGAGCTCTGCGGCGAGTACCACTCCCTGATGCTGTTCAACGTCAAGGTCGTCTCCGAGGGCGAGTACGAGGACTACCTCGACACGCTCGCCGACGAGGGCAACACCGGCCTCCTGGGCGACCAGTACAACACCAACACCAACCAGCCGAACAACGAGGCGCCCGTCGCCGCCGGTTCGGACGAGAAGTAAAGGCACGGGTTCGATGACAGCCACCGCCACCCGCCCCACCACAGGCGGCACCTCCTCCGGTCAGAACTTCGGCGCCTCGAAGGTCGGCCGCAAGGGCAACGTCGTCGTCACGTGGTTGACGTCGACCGACCACAAGACCATCGGGTACATGTACCTGATCGCGTCGTTCCTCTTCTTCTGCCTCGGCGGCGTCATGGCGCTGCTGATCCGCGCGCAGCTCTTCGCCCCCGGGCTCGAGATCGTGCAGACGAAAGAGCAGTACAACCAGCTGTTCACCATGCACGGCACGATCATGCTGCTCATGTTCGCGACGCCGCTGTTCTCGGGCTTCGCCAACGCGCTCATGCCCCTCCAGATCGGTGCGCCCGACGTCGCCTTCCCGCGGCTGAACGGCTTCGCCTTCTGGCTGTACCTCTTCGGCTCGCTGATCGCGGTCGCCGGCTTCCTCACCCCCCAGGGTGCCGCCTCCTTCGGCTGGTTCGCCTACGCGCCGCTGTCGGACACGACGTTCTCACCAGGGCTCGGCGGGAACTTGTGGGTCTTCGGGCTCGGCATGACCGGCTTCAGCACGATCCTGGGCTCGGTCAACTTCATCACCACGATCGTGACCATGCGCGCCCCCGGCATGACGATGTGGCGCATGCCGATCTTCACCTGGAACACGCTGATCACCTCGATCCTCGTGATCATGGCGTTCCCCGTCCTGGCCGCCGCGCTGTTCGGGCTCGGGTTCGACCGGGTGTTCGACGCACAGGTCTTCAACCCCGCCAACGGAGGCGCCATCCTGTGGCAGCACCTCTTCTGGTTCTTCGGTCACCCTGAGGTGTACATCATCGCGCTGCCGTTCTTCGGCATCGTCTCCGAGGTCTTCCCGGTCTTCAGCCGCAAGCCGATCTTCGGGTACAAGACGCTCGTGTACGCGACGATCTCGATCGCGGCCCTGTCCGTCACGGTGTGGGCGCACCACATGTACGTCACCGGCTCGGTCCTCCTGCCGTTCTTCTCGCTGATGACGATGCTCATCGCGGTCCCGACGGGCGTGAAGATCTTCAACTGGATCGGCACGATGTGGCGCGGCTCGGTCACGTTCGAGACCCCGATGCTCTGGGCGATCGGCTTCCTGGTGACCTTCACCTTCGGTGGGCTCACCGGCGTCATCCTGGCGTCGCCGCCGCTCGACTTCCACGTCTCCGACACGTACTTCGTCGTGGCTCACTTCCACTACGTGGTGTTCGGCACGGTCGTCTTCGCGATGTTCTCCGGCTTCTACTTCTGGTGGCCGAAGTGGACGGGCAAGATGCTCAACGAGCGTCTCGGCAAGATCCACTTCTGGATGCTGTTCATCGGCTTCCACACGACGTTCCTCATCCAGCACTGGCTCGGCGTCATGGGCATGCCCCGTCGCTACGCCACGTACCAGGCCGAGGACCACTTCACGTGGATGAACCAGCTGTCGACGATCGGCGCCATGCTGCTCGGCGTCTCGATCCTGCCGTTCCTCTACAACGTCTACATCACCGCGCGTCGGGCGCCCAAGGTCGAGGTCAACGACCCGTGGGGCTACTCCCGCTCGCTCGAGTGGGCCACCTCGTGCCCGCCGCCCCGCCACAACTTCACGTCCATCCCGCGCATCCGCTCGGAGTCGCCGGCGTTCGACCTCAACCACCCGGAGGCCGGCATCCCGGTCGGCATCGGTCCGGTCAAGGACGCACCCGAGGCCCCCACGTACGACGCATCCAGCAACGAGGTGAAGTAGTCCGATGAGAACCAACGCGACCCTGTTCTGGATCCTCGCGATCTTCTTCTTCCTGATGGACGCCGTGTACGTCATCTGGAGCCTCATCGACACGGGCAAGGTGGAATGGGCCGGCACCATGGGCATCGGCCTGGCCGGCGCCCTGGGCGTGTTCCTCGCCTTCTACATGGGACGCTCGCACGCGGCCCAGGGCGGCGAGCTCGCCGAGGATCGTCCTGACGCGAACATCGACGACGGCGACCCCGAGCTCGGGCACTTCAGCCCCTGGTCGTGGTGGCCCATCCTGCTCGCCTTCTCGTGCGGCCTGATCTTCCTGGCCCTCGCTGTCGGCATGTGGATCATCTACATCGGTGGCGCCCTCGTGGCCGTCGCCCTCGTCGGCTGGGTCTACGAGTACTACCGGGGCAACTTCGCCCACTGACCTCTCGGTCCGTTCGGATGCCGCTCACCCTCAGGGGTGGGCGGCATCTGTCGTTGCGGGCCTGAAGCGGGTGGTGCGACCTCGGTCTCAGCGGCGGCCGAGCCGCACCGACGAGCCCCTTCGTGCTCTCCCTGACGCGATAGGGACGCATTGACCCGGGGCCCGCCGCTGACTTGTCCCATTCCGCCCTCTTCACGGGCTCCGACGTGCGTCGGTCAGCTTCTGGCCGCAGCTGGATCAGCTGGCTCATGCGCGTGGAGTCGGCGGGTTGCTGTGTAGCCGCCGGCGGGTCCGTGCGGACCCGCCGTGGCCTCCGGGAGCCCGCTGCACCGGAGTAGGCACGCCGGGCCGGAGTGGCACGCCGGACCAGAGTGGCACGCCGGACCAGAGTGGCACGCCGGACCAGAGTGGCACCGCGGCGAAGCAGTCGTAGACGCTTGCTGCCTCCCGTCCGTCCATCGTGGAATGCGCGAGCGCGTTGCACGTCTTGGAGCAGAGTAGGCGGGTGGCTGTCACTGGTGGCGGGTCAGCTCCGGCCCGCCGAGGGCTCCGGAACCCCGCACCGAGGCACCAGACCCCGCTTAAGGGCACGGAGAGCCCCGCCCAGGGGCATTGCGAACCCGCCTGGGCTTCTGGAGCCCGTCCACGGGCACGGAAACCCGGAGGAGGGGGAGGTGCGCGCTGTCAGGCTTGCGTGTGGCCGCGGGGGAGTGGATGAGTCCGGAGGCGTGGGGAGAGGGTGGGGCGGGTTGCTGTCGCTGCCGGCGGGTCCACGGTGGCCCGCCGAGGGCTACGGGAACCCGCCGAGGGCTACGGGAACCCGCCGAGGGCTACGGGAACCCGCCGAGGGCTAC
>NZ_CAUPYL010000042.1:0-16362 GCF_963515265.1 uncultured Frigoribacterium sp. | reverse complement strand
CCGCGACCGCCGGGCGCGCCGCTCGCGGCCTGCGCTCGCGGCCGGTGTCGGCGGCTGCTGCGACACTCCCTGCATGACCTCACCGCTCCTCCTCGTGGCCCTCGTCGTCGTCGCGCTCGGGGTCGGCACGGCCCTCGGCGTGCTGCTGTCCCGGTCCCGGGCCGCCGAGGCCACGGCACGGCTCTCGGCCGACGCCGCCGCCGCCCGCGCGACCGTCGAGGGCTACCGCGAGCGGCTCATCGACCTCGACGAGCAGCACCGGCGCGAGGCCGCCGGGCAAGAGGAGCGGCTGCGCGAGTTCCAGGACAGGCTGCGCGACTCCCGCATCGCCGAGGCCGAACGGGTCCGCTCCGAGGGCCAGGTCATGACGGCCCTCAGCCCGGTGGCCCAGAGCCTCGCGGCGGTCCAGGCGAAGGTCGCCGAGCTGGAAGAACAACGCGCGCACCAGTACGGCACGCTCAGCGAGCAGCTGCGCAGCGCCGTCGCGTCGGAAGAACGGCTGCGCAGCACGGCCGAGTCGCTGGCCTCCGCCCTCCGCTCGAACAGCACCCGCGGGGTCTGGGGCGAGACGCAGCTGCGCAACGTCGTCCAGGCCGCGGGGCTCGTCGAGCGGGTCGACTTCGACCTGCAGAGCAGCATCTCGAGCGACGCCGGCGCCGGCCGGCCCGACATGGTGGTGCACCTGCCCGGCGGCAAGAACATCGCCGTCGACGCGAAGGTGCCGTTCGCGGCGTTCCTCGAGGCGAGCGCCATCCCCGCGACGGCCGTCGGAGAAGAGGCGGCTCGTCGAGAGGTGCTCGTGCGGCAGCACGTCAGGGCGCTGCGGGCCCACGTCGACGCGCTCTCGGCCAAGACCTACTGGGCCGGGCTCGAGTCGTCGCCCGAGCTCGTCATCGCGTTCATCCCCAGCGAGTCGCTCGTGTCGAGCGCTCTCGAGGCCGACCCCTCGCTGATGGACTACGCGTTCCAGAAGCGCGTCGCCCTCGCCTCCCCCGTCACCCTCTGGTCGGTGCTCAAGACCGTGGCCTTCAGCTGGCAGCAGGACGTGGTCACCAACGAGGCGAAGGTCCTCTTCGACCTCAGCCGCGAGCTCTACGGCAGGCTCTCGACCATGGCCGGCCACGTCGACAAGCTGGGCCGGTCGCTGCGCGGCTCGGTGAACGACTACAACCGCTTCGTGGGCTCCCTCGAGCGCACGGTGCTGCCGTCGGCACGTCGCCTGAGCATGCTCGACGAGACGAAGACCCTCACCTCGCCGACGGTCGTGGAAGAACTGCCCCGAGACCTCACGGCGGCAGAACTGACGACCGCCCTCGACGCCGACCGCGAGGTCGAGGCGTCGAGGGCGGCGGCTGACGAGCGTGAGGCGAGCCCGGCGAGCTGGACCGGCCGGGCGAGCTAGCGCGAGCTAGGCGGTCTCGCCGTACCACTTCGAGACGAGGTGGTCGGCCTCGACGCGACGGATGGTGCCCGAGTGCGAGCGGAGCACGATGCTCGACGTGCGGATCATGCCCTGCTTGCGCTTGACGCCCGCGACGAGGGCGCCGTCGGTGACGCCGGTGGCGACGAAGTAGGCGTTGTCGCCCTTGACGAGGTCGTCCTGGTCGAGCACGCGGTCGAGGTCGTGGCCGGCGTCGATCGCCTTCTGGCGCTCCGCGTCGTCCTTCGGGGCGAGGCGCGTGAGGATGAGGCCGCCGAGCGCCTTCACGGCGCAGGCCGTGATGATGCCCTCGGGGGTGCCGCCGATGCCGACGCACATGTCGATGCGCGAGTCGGGACGGGCCGCGTTGATGCCGCCGGCGACGTCGCCGTCGAGCAGCAGGCGGGTGCCCGCGCCCGCGGCGTGGATCTGCTGGATCAGGTCGGCGTGACGAGGACGGTCGAGCACGGCGACCTGGATGTCCTCGACGGCGAGCCCCTTGGCGTCGGCCAGGGCGCGGATGTTCTCGCCGACCGGCTTGTCGAGGTCGATCACGCCGATGCCCTCGGGGCCCGTGACGATCTTGTCCATGTAGAAGACGGCGCTGGGGTCGAACATGCTGCCGCGGTCGCTCACCGCGATGACGGAGAGGGCGTTCATGCGGCCCGCGGCGGTGAGGCTGGTGCCGTCGATCGGGTCCACGGCGATGTCGCAGGCGGGGCCGAAGCCGTTGCCCACGTGCTCGCCGTTGAAGAGCATCGGCGCCTCGTCCTTCTCGCCCTCGCCGATCACGACGACGCCGTCGAAGGCGACGGTGCCGAGGAACTTGCGCATCGCGTCGACCGCGGCGCCGTCGGCGGCGTTCTTGTCGCCCTTGCCGATGAACGGGGCGCTGCGGATCGCGGCGGCCTCGGTCGCCCTCACCAGCTCCATGCCCAGGTTGCGGTCGGGGTGCGAGTAGAGGGTTCCGGAGTCAGCCATGCTCCGGAGCCTACCCGGGAGGCGCCTCCCCGACGGCCGTTGCACAGACGTGCACGCCCGTCCCCGACCCCTCCTCACCCGTCGCTGCCCGGTCCGCGCCTGGGGCCCCTGACTAGGGTGGAGGAGCACCCCACACGCCATCATCGAAGGAGATCCGATGCCCGTCGCAACCCCCGAGCAGTACGCCGAGATGCTGGACAAGGCGAAGAACAAGGGGTTCGCCTACCCCGCCGTCAACGTGTCGTCGTCGCAGACGATCAACGCCGTGCTCCAGGGCCTCACCGAGGCCGGCAGCGACGGCATCATCCAGGTCACGACGGGCGGCGCCGACTACTTCGCGGGCCAGACGGTCAAGAACCGTGCCGCGGGTGCCATCGCGTTCGCGAAGTTCGCCACCGAGGTCGCCAAGAACTATCCCGTCACGGTCGCGCTGCACACCGACCACTGCCCCAAGGACGCCCTCGACGGGTTCGTCCTGCCCCTCATCGCCGCCAGCGAGGAAGAGGTCAAGGCCGGTCGCAACCCGCTCTTCCAGTCGCACATGTGGGACGGCTCGGCCGTCCCCCTCGACGAGAACCTCGAGATCGCGCAGCAGATGCTCAAGCGCACCGCCGCGATCAACGCCATCCTCGAGGTCGAGATCGGCGTCGTCGGCGGCGAGGAGGACGGCGTCCAGCACGAGGGCTCCAACGAGGCGCTCTACACGACCGTCGGCGACGTGACCCGCGCCGTCGAGACGCTCGGCCTCGGCGAGAACGGCCGCTACATCGCCGCCCTCACCTTCGGCAACGTCCACGGCGTCTACAAGCCCGGCAACGTCAAGCTCCGCCCCGAGCTGCTCGGCGAGATCCAGCAGGGCATCCAGGCGCGCTTCGGCACGGCCGAGAAGCCCCTCGAGCTCGTGTTCCACGGCGGGTCGGGCTCGTCCGACGCCGAGATCCGCGAGGCCGTCTCGAACGGCGTCGTGAAGATGAACCTCGACACCGACACGCAGTACGCCTTCAGCCGGTCGATCGCCGACACGGTGCTGAAGAACTACGACGGCTTCATCAAGGCCGACGGCGAGGTCGGCAACAAGAAGCAGTACGACCCCCGCGCCTGGGGCAAGGTCGCCGAGTCGGCGATGGCCGCCCGCGTGGTCGAGGCGACCAAGCAGCTCGGCTCGTTCGGCCAGTCGGGCAGCTAGTCCGCACCTCCTGGTCCGACGCGAGAGGCCCCGCAGCGACGAGCTGCGGGGCCTCTCGTCACGACGACGTGCAGAGGGCCTAGGAGGCGGTGCCCGACATGTCCAGGACGGACTGGACGAACGCCGGGTCGCCCAGGAACACGGGCAGCACGATCAGCGTCTGCACGATCGTCACGACGATCCCGGCCGTGAGGGGAACCCAGAAGGTGATCGCGCCCGCCCGGAGCCGCCGGACGGTCCACACGAGCATCGGCACGAAGACGACGAGCGACACGATGGCGATCGCCCCGCCCGCCTGCTGCAGCTCGGCCCGACGTGAGAAGTCGTCGACCGGGTACCCCGCGGCGGCGAGCGTCGCGAGCGCGGACCGCGAGAAGCTCGACACGAGGACGAGGTTCGAGATGACGTTGTAGCCCGCGAGGCCGAGCAGGACGAACGTGGCGACACGGTCGACACGGCGTCCGGTGCTCAGCGCAGCTGGCGTCGGAGGTGGTCCCGGGTACGGCTGCGCGCCTCCTTCGCCCTGGCCCTGGCCGCGCTGCGACCACGACGTGGGCTGTGGCCCGGGCAGCTGCCCGACCGGCGGCGCCTCGCCCTGGCCCGCAGGAGGCGCGGACTCGGCAGGTGCGACCGGGCTGACCCAGCCCTCGGGCGCGTACTCGCCGTACCGGGGACGAGGGCGCGGATCGCGTCCTGCCGACGAGTCGCCGTCGCGGCCGTCGCGCTGGTCGCGGTCGTCGCTCATCGGGCGGTGCGTCCGCCGAGCGCGCGGGTGTCGGTCTGGCCCTGGGCGTCCTTGCGGAGCTCCTTGGGGAGGGAGAACATCAGGTCCTCCTCGGCCGTGACGACCTCGGACACGTCGCCGTAGCCGGCGTCGGCGAGGTCGTCGAGGACCTCCTTCACGAGGACCTCGGGCACGGAGGCGCCGGACGTGACGCCGACGGTCTCGACGCCGTCGAGCCACTCCTGCTTGATCTCGCTCGAGTAGTCGACGCGGTAGGCGGCCTTGGCTCCGTGCTCGAGGGCGACCTCCACGAGGCGCACGCTGTTCGAGCTGTTGGCCGAGCCCACGACGATGACGAGGTCGGAGTCGACGGCGACCTTCTTGATGGCCACCTGACGGTTCTGCGTGGCGTAGCAGATGTCGTCGCTCGGGGGGTTCTGGATGGTCGGGAAGCGCTCGCGGAGGCGGCGGACCGTCTCCATGGTCTCGTCGACGCTCAGCGTCGTCTGCGACAGCCAGACGAGGTTGTCGGGGTCGTCGATGACGAGGTCGTCGACCTCGGCCGGGTTCTGCACGAGGGTGGTGCGGTCGGCGGCGTGGCCCATCGTCCCCTCGACCTCTTCGTGGCCGGCGTGGCCGATGAGGATGATGTGGCGGCCCTGCGACCCGAAGCGCACGGCCTCGCGGTGCACCTTCGTCACGAGGGGGCAGGTCGCGTCGATCGCCTGGAGGCCGCGGTCGGCGGCGCCCTGCACGACGGCCGGCGAGACTCCGTGGGCGCTGAAGACGACGTGCGAGCCCTCGGGGACCTCCTCGACCTCGTCGACGAAGATCGCGCCCTGACGCTCGAGCGTCGACACGACGTGGACGTTGTGGACGATCTGCTTGCGGACGTAGACGGGCGAGCCGTAGTGCTCGAGGGCCTTCTCGACGGCGATGACCGCCCGGTCGACGCCGGCGCAGTAGCCGCGGGGAGCAGCGAGCAACACCCGCTTCGTCCCGTTGACGGGGGTGTCCCGTAGCCTGTTGCGCAGCGCAGGGACGCGCGGGGTCGGGAGGTCGACGGCGATGGCGCCGTTCGTGATGTGTGCCACCCGTCGATGATAGGCGTGACGACTGGTCGCGTTCTGGGAGGCCCTGCCCTCCGTGCCCCGCCCGCGCCCCTGCCACGCCTCCTGCCCTGACCGCTCCCCCGTCCGCTCCGATCCAGAGGACACCCCTGCATGACGATCGTCACCCCGCCGCCCACCGCCGATGCGCCCTGGCCGGTCGGCCTGCTCGCGGGCAAGGTGCGCGACTGGATCGACCGGCTCGGCACGGCCTGGGTCGAGGGGCAGATCACTCAATGGAACGTCTCGGGAGGCAACGTCTACGGCAAGCTGCGCGACCTCGAGCAGGACGTCACGGTGTCGTTCTCGATCTGGTCGAGCGTCCGGTCGAGGGTCCCCGCCGACCTCAAGCAGGGCGACCGCGTGATCGCGGCCGTCAAGCCGAACTACTGGGTCAAGGGCGGCTCGCTGACCATGCAGGTCTTCGAGATGCGGCACGTCGGGCTGGGCGACCTGCTCGAGCGCCTCGAGCGCCTGCGGGGCCAGCTCGCCGCCGAGGGCCTCTTCTCCCCCGACCGCAAGAAGCGCCTCCCGTTCCTGCCGCAGTGCATCGGTCTCGTGACGGGTCGCGACAGCGACGCCGAGAAGGACGTGCTGCGCAACGCGCAGCTGCGGTGGCCGTCGGTCACGTTCCGCGTCGTGCACGCGGCGGTGCAGGGCGACCGCTCGGTGGGCGAGGTCACCGCCGCCGTGCAGCAGCTCGACGCCGACCCCGAGGTCGACGTCATCATCGTGGCCCGGGGCGGCGGCGACTTCCAGAACCTGCTCGGCTTCAGCGACGAGTCGCTGGTTCGTGCGGTGGCCGCGTGCACGACGCCCGTGGTCAGCGCCATCGGGCACGAGGCCGACCGCCCCCTGCTCGACGACGTCGCCGACCTGCGGGCCTCGACCCCGACCGACGCCGCCAAGCGCGTGGTGCCCGACGTCAACGAAGAGCTGTCGCGCGTGCAGCAGGCCCGGTCGCGCATCGGGGTGCGGCTGAACCAGATCGTCTCGACCGAGATCGACCGGCTCGAGCAGGTGCGCAGCCGCCCCGTGCTGGCCTCGCCGCAGACGCTCGTCGACGTGCGCGCCGACGAGGTCGTGCGGGCCGTCGCCCGCGGCGAAGAACTGGTGGCCCGGGCCGTCGAGCGGGCGCACACGCGGGTCTCCGAGCTGACCGCCCAGCTGCGTGCGCTCTCGCCCCAGGGCACACTGCGGCGCGGCTACTCGATCGTCCAGCTGCCGGGCGGCGGGGTGCTCCGCGACCCTGCCGACGCCCCCGAGTCCACGCCGCTCGTGCTCACCGTCGAGGGAGGCGCGCTGCAGGCCGTCAGCACCGGCGCCTCCTCCCCAGGTCCCGCCTCCTCCCCGTCCTCCTCGTCGTCGAGCGACGCCGCTTCCCCTGCCAGCACCTCTCGTTAGGATCGACCCGTGGCACAGTCCTCCTCCCCCGCACCCTCCCCGTCCGCCCCGGCCGACGTGGCGTCGCTCAGCTACGAAGAGGCACGCGACGAGCTCGTGACGGTCGTGTCCGAGCTCGAGCAGGGGGCATCGACCCTCGAGCGGTCGCTCGCCCTGTGGGAGCGAGGCGAGGCCCTCGCCCGCCGCTGCGAAGAGTGGTTGCTCGGCGCGCGTGAGCGCCTCGAGGCCGCCCGTCGACAGGTGCCCGCCGAATGACCGACCCCGGCCCCCGCGAGAACGGCCGCGGCCCCCGCCAGAAGCCGCCGCGCGTCGTCGCCGAGCTCGGCCGACCCGAGACGCCGGACGAGACCGCGCGTCGCAAGGCCGAGAACACCCGCAAGCACTACGCCAACCAGACGGCCGTCAACCTCACGTTGTCGATCGTGGCGTCGCTCGCCGTCGTCCTGTTCCTGGTGCTGGTCGTCGTCCGCCCGGGCGGCACGGTCAACCGCCAGGAGATCGACTACCGGTCGGTGGCGCAGAGCGCCGAGAGCAACGTCGACGTGCCGCTCGCCGCCCCCGTCCTGCCCGACGGCTGGACCTCGAACCGTGCCGACATCTCGACGGGCTCCGCCGACGGCGTCGCCACCTGGTACGTCGGGCTCATCACTCCGACCGAGCAGTTCATCGCGCTCGAGCAGGGCGTCGACGCCAACGCGACGTGGGTCGCCAACGCGGTGCAGGCGCGACCGGCGACGGGCGCGACGACGATCGCTGGCCTCGACTGGCAGGTCTACGACCGCCGGGACGGCGAGAGCCCCGGCAACTACGCCTACTCGATGACGACCACGGTCGACCGCAGCTCGTACGTGCTGCACGGCACGGCTGACGACGTCGAGTTCGAGCAGCTCGCGACCGCGCTGGCCGAGCAGCTGGCCGACCAGACAGGAGACGCGTCGTGACCGACCCCCGCACCGACACCGCGACCGAGGGCGGCGTCCCCGGCACGACCGCCGTGACCGTCGCCGACCTGGCGGTGCCCTCGCCTCCCGCCGACCCGCTGACCCCGGGGCGCGCGTGGGAGCGCATGAAGGCCGGCAACGAGCGCTTCGTGACCGGGGCTCCTCAGCACCCCCACCAGGACAGCGACCGGCGTGCCCTGCTGGCCGGCGGGCAGGAGCCCGTGGCGGCCCTGTTCGGCTGCGCCGACTCCCGTCTCGCCGCCGAGATCATCTTCGACGTCGGCCTCGGCGACCTCTTCGTCGTCCGCAACGCCGGCCAGGTCGTCGGCGACACCGTCATCGCCTCGCTCGAGTACGCGGTCTCGGTGCTCGGCGTGCCGCTCATCGTCGTGCTCGGCCACGACAGCTGCGGCGCGGTCGCGACCGCCATCGACTCGCTCACGAGCGACGCGCCTCCCGGGTCACGGTTCCTCGGCGACCTCGTCGACATGATCGTGCCCAGCGTCCGGCGGGCGACGATCGCCCTCGAGCCGGGCGCCGTGCTCGACCCGCGTGCGGTCGGCGCGCTGCACATCCAGGCCTCCGTCGAGGCCCTGGTGGGCCGGAGCGCGCTCATCTCGGCCGCCGTGGCCGAGGGTAGGTTGACCGTGGTCGGGGCGAACTACGCGCTCGCCGACGGCCGCGTCGACCCGTCGATCATCATCGGTCGACTCTGACGCCGCGGGGGCGACCGGCCCCCGTGACACCGCCCCACGAGGGCCGAAGGAAGGACGATGACGTCGTGACCACTACCGAGTACCGCATCGAGCACGACACGATGGGCGAGGTGCGGGTCCCCGCGTCGGCCCTGTGGCGGGCACAGACCCAGCGGGCCGTCGAGAACTTCCCCATCTCGGGAGCCGGCCTCGAGGCTGCGCAGATCGTGGCCCTGGCGCGCATCAAGCGGGCGGCCGCCGTCGTGAACGGCCGACGGGGCATCGTCCCCGCGGGCGTGGCCGACGCGATCGTCGCCGCCGCCGACACGATCATCGGCGGCCAGCACCACGACCAGTTCCCCGTCGACGTCTACCAGACCGGCAGCGGGACCTCGTCGAACATGAACATGAACGAGGTGCTGGCCAGCCTGGCCGGCACCGTCGACGGGGTCGACGTGCACCCCAACGACCACGTCAACGCGTCGCAGTCCTCGAACGACGTGTTCCCGACCTCCGTGCACGTCGCCGTGACCGGAGCCCTGCTGCACGACCTCGTGCCGGCCCTCGAGCACCTCGCCGAGTCGCTCGAGCGCAAGGCCGCCGAGTGGGCCGGCGTCGTCAAGGCGGGCCGCACCCACCTGATGGACGCGACCCCGGTGACGCTCGGCCAGGAGTTCGGCGGCTACGCCCGCCAGATCCGTCTCGGTGTCGAGCGGGTCCAGGCGACCCTCCCCCGCGTGGCCGAGGTGCCGCTCGGAGGCACCGCGACGGGCACGGGCATCAACACCCCCGTCGGCTTCCCGCAGGAGGTCATCTCCGTGCTCGCCGACGACAGCGGCCTGCCCGTGACCGAGGCGCTCGACCACTTCGAGGCGCAGGGCGCCCGCGACGGACTCGTCGAGGCGTCGGGCGCGCTCCGCGTGCTCGCGGTCAGCCTGACGAAGATCAACAACGACATCCGCTGGATGGGCTCGGGCCCGAACGCCGGCCTCGGCGAGCTGCACGTCCCCGACCTGCAGCCCGGGTCGTCGATCATGCCCGGCAAGGTCAACCCCGTCGTGCCCGAGGCCGTGCTGATGGTCTCGGCACGGGTGATCGGCAACGACGCCACGATCGCCTGGGCCGGAGCCTCCGGCTCGTTCGAGCTCAACGTCGCCATCCCGGTGATGGGCACCGCGCTGCTCGAGTCGATCCGTCTCCTCTCGAACGCGACCCGGGTGCTCGCCGACAAGACCGTCGACGGCCTCGAGGCCGACGTCGAGCGTGCCCGCGCCATGGCCGAGTCCTCGCCGTCCATCGTCACGCCGCTGAACCGCGTGATCGGCTACGAGGCGGCGGCGAAGGTCGCGAAGCACGCCGTGGCGCAGAAGATCACCGTGCGCGAGGCCGTCGTCGATCTCGGCTTCGTCGAGCGCGGCGAGGTCACCGAGGAGCAGCTCGACTCGGCGCTCGACGTGCTGAGCATGACCCGCCCCGGCTGAGCGGCCCCTCCCGCACCGTCGGCCGCCGCCGATCCCGACGACGCCCCGTCCGCATCCACCGCGGACGGGGCGTCTCGGCGTCGTGCGGCCTACGACGAGCCGAGGACAGTCGACGCGGCGACGACCGCGAGCCACCAGCCGGCGAGCAGCACCGGCCCGAACGGGATGGCCACCCTGGCCGGCGAGGTGTCCCGTCGTCGGACGGCGACCGCGGCGGTGCCGTGCACCCCCCCGAGCAGCGCCACGGCCAGGAGCCAAGCGAGCGGTGCCGACGGTGATGCCAGCGCCGCAGCCACGACGCCGACGCTCGCGAGCTTGGCGTCGCCGGCGCCGAGCCCCCCGGTGTGCACGAGCGGGACGCACGCGACGAGCACGACCAGGCCGAGGAGGCACGCCCACGCCGCCGAGACCCCGCCACCGGTGCCGACGGCGAGCGCCACACCCGCAGCCGCGCCGACCAGCACCACCAGGACCAGCACGTTCGGGAGCCGCCGCTCCGCGATGTCGACTCGGACGAGTGCGCCGGTCACGACGGCGAGTGCCGACGCCGCGACCGTCCCGGGCGAGGACAGGTCCAGCACGGCCACGAGGCCCACCAGCGCGAGACCCACGACGACGTCGATCCGCGTCGGCCTGCTGCTTCGCGACGAGCGCAGGGCGGAGTGTTGCTCGCCGCGCTCGTCCTCGTCCCGGGCGCGGGACTCGCCAGGCTCGCCGGCCTCGTCTCCCTCTCGGCCGCGCTCGTCCCGATCGCGCTCGGCCGCGCCGAGTCCGTCCCGGCCGCCCTCGTGTCGGCTGCGCTCGTCCCGGCCGCCCTCGTGTCCCGTCGTCGTCATGTCTCGACCATGACGACCGAGTCCGCGCCGCCTCCTCGAGACGGCCCGCCCCTGTGGACGATCTCGCCTGGGCCGCGCCCGTGCAGGAGGCACCCCCACGTCCGTCACGATCGCGATCGCTCGACGCTGCGACGCTGCGACGCTGCGACGCTCCCGAGGGGTGTCACGTCGTCGCATGCCGTCCCCTAGACAGACCAGACGCCGGACCGGTGGCGAGTCGCCCCGGGATGCTGCCCCAGTGATGCCGAGGGAACCTCCCGAGGCGACTCGTCCACCGAGCGCTGCGAGCCCGGAGTCGGCCGGGCGCGCCGGGCGTGGCGAGCCCTAGGCGAGCTCGTTCGACTCGAGCAGCTCGGTGACGAGCGCCGCGATGGCCGAGCGCTCCGAGCGTGTCAGGGTCACGTGCCCGAAGAGCGGGTGCCCCTTGAGCGTCTCGATCACGGACGCGACGCCGTCGTGCCGCCCGACCCGCAGGTTGTCGCGCTGGGCCACGTCGTGGGTGAGGACGACCCGGCTGTTCTGCCCGATGCGGCTGAGCACCGTGAGCAGCACGTTGCGCTCGAGCGACTGCGCCTCGTCGACGATCACGAACGCGTCGTGCAGCGACCGGCCGCGGATGTGCGTCAGCGGCAGGACCTCGAGCAGACCGCGCTCGACGACCTCGTCGAGCACGTTCTGCGACACGATGGCGCCCAGGGTGTCGAAGACGGCCTGGCCCCAGGGGTTCATCTTCTCGGCGGCGTCGCCGGGCAGGAAGCCCAGGTCTTGCCCGCCGACCGCGTACAGCGGCCGGAACACCATGATCTTCTTGTGCTGCTGCTTCTCGAGCACCGCCTCGAGCCCGGCGCAGAGGGCGAGCGCCGACTTGCCCGTGCCCGCGCTGCCGCCGAGCGAGACGATGCCGACCTCGGGGTCGAGCAGCAGGTCGATGGCGAGCCGCTGCTCCGCCGAGCGGCCGTGCAGCCCGAACACGTCGCGATCGCCGCGCACCAGCCGGGCCTCGCCTCGGGCGGTGACCCGACCGAGGGCCGAGCCACGGTCCGAGTGCACGACGAGCCCGGTGTTCACCGGGACGTCGGCGAGCGCCCGCGAGCTGATCGTCTCCTTCTCCCAGAACGACGCCATCTGGTCGCTCGAGACGTCGAGCTCGCTCAGGCCGGTGTAGCCGCTGTCGACGACCTGCTCGGCGCGGTACTCCTCCGCCGCGAGTCCGATGGAGGCCGCCTTGACGCGCAGCGGGAGGTCCTTCGAGACGACCGTCACGGCCAGCCCGTCGTTCGCCAGGTTCGACGCGACCGCGAGGATGCGCGAGTCGTTGTCGCCGAGCTGGAGGCCCGAGGGCAGCACCGACATGTTCGAGTGGTTGAGCTCGACCCGGAACGAGCCGCCCGACCCGACCTCGACCGGGAAGTCGAGGCGGTCGTGCGCCACGCGCAGTCCGTCGAGGAGGCGCAGCGCCTGTCGCGCGAAGTAGCCCAGCTCCGGATCGTGGCGCTTGCCCTCGAGCTCGCTGACGACGACGACGGGCAGCACCACGTCGTGCTCGGCGAACCGGAAGATCGCCTGCGGATCGCTCAGCAGCACGGACGTGTCGAGCACGTAGGTGCGCTGGTCGACCGCGGTGCGGGGCGAGCCCGCCCGACGGTCTGCTGAGGTGCTCTGCTGGTCGGCCCGGGTGTTGACGGTCACGACGACTCCATCTCCGAGCGACGAGGCACTCGGTACCTTCGGCAGGACGGCCGCGGAGCAGTCGCGAGGCGAACTTTCGTGGCCGTCTCGACCGGGCTACTTGCCCGATGAGCCGAACCTACGTCGTGCCTCCGACACGGGTCCAGCACGGCACGCCGTGTCGTGTGACGATCAGATGAACGACTCTCAGGTGCTGATGGAGGGTCTGCGGGCCGGCTCAGGCCAGGCCGAGTCGGGCCCTCAGTACGAGATCGCGCTCCCGTACGACATCAGCGCCTCGCGGAGCAGGCCGAAGGAGTCCTCGCCGTTCGACACGTGGGTGCTGAGACGGACGCTGGTGCTCCGCACCGTCGCGCTGACCCCGTGGTTCAGCAGCGAGGCGGTCAGAGCCGTCAGGTGCTGCGGCTCCGGCTCGAGCACGACGATGCCGGCCCGCTCCGACTCGACGCGCGACGAGGCCACCGGCACGGCGAACTCGTCGGCGAGGTCGATGAGCCGGGTCGCCCGCTCGGCGACGGCCCCGGCGACGGGACGGATGCCGACGGCCGCAATCTCCTCCAGCGAGGTCGCGAGGCGCGCCTCCGCGATGGGGTCGGGGCGGGAGAGCTGGAACGCGGCGGCGCCCGGGGCCGGCTCGGCGCCGCGCTCGTACGATTCGCCGAGGGTGATCTCTGAGCCGTGCACGCCGCTGAACACGGGCGTGAGATCGGTCAGCGCGCGGTCGCTGAGCGCCATGAAGCCGGTTCCCCAGCCCGCCCGCAGCCACTTCTGCCCGCCGGTGACGAGCACGTCCGCGACGGCCCAGGGCGCGTCGACGACGCCGAAGCCCTGGATGCCGTCGACGATCAGCAGCCGGTCGCCGATCACCTGGCGGATGCCCTCGAGGTCGGCCAGGTAGCCCGTGCGGTAGTCGACGACGCTGACGGCGACCGCGGTCACCGACGGCGTCAGGTGCTCGCGGAGCACCGCGGGAGTGACCGCGTCGTCCGGCACGTCGAGCCAGACCGTGTCGAGCACGCGCAGGGCCGAGGAGGCGCGGGTCGCGGTCAGCGGAGTGGTCGGGTACTCCCGCGGCGACAGCGCGAGGGCGCCCGTCAGCCCGAACAGCGTGTGCAGCATGCCCTGGCTCGTGCTCGGCTGGAACACGACGTGGTCGGTCGGGAACCCGGTGAGCGCGGCGACGGCCCGTCGCGCGCGCCCTGCCTGCTCGTCGAGGGCGACGACCGAGCCGTGCCGTGAGCGCGACTGGAGCTCGGTCAGGGCCCGCGCCTCCTGCACGACGCCCGTGCCCATCGGGCCGAAGGAGGCGAAGTCGAACCAGCCCGCCTCGTCGGCGAAGCCAGCGGCGAAGTCGTCGATGGTGGTCACGGTGGTGCTCCTCGGATCAGGGTCCTCCACCGTACCCGGCCTCAGGCGTCGAGGGACCGAGCGGCCGACGGGCGCCGGGCATGGGGCGCCGGGGCCGGGCGCCGAGGCGACAGGCGCCGGGGTCAGCTGCCGAAGCGGCGGTGCCGCAGGGCGAAGTCGCGGACGGCGCGGAGGAAGTCGACCTCGCGGAGGTCGGGGTAGAGCGCCTCGACGAAGTAGAACTCGCTGTGGGCGCTCTGCCACAGCATGAAGTCGCTGAGCCGCTGCTCGCCCGACGTGCGGATGACGAGGTCGGGATCGGGCTGGCCGCCGGTGTAGAGGTGCTCGGCGATCAGCTCGGGCGTGAGGACCTCGGCGAGCGCGTCGAGGGTGCCGCCCGCCGCGTCGTGGGCCCGGACGATGCTGCGCATGGCGTCCGCGATCTCGCGGCGGCCGCCGTACCCGACGGCGAGGTTGACGTGCAGGCCGCCGTGGTCGCGCGTGCGCTCCTCGGCGGCGGTGAGGGAGGCGCAGAGCCCGGCGGGCAGGTCGTCGGTCGCGCCGACGTGCTGCACCTTCCAGTCGCGCTGGTGCGAGAGCTCGTCGGCGACGTCTCCGATGATGCCGAACAGCTCAGTCAGCTCGTCGGAGGCGCGGTTGCCGAGGTTGTCGGCCGACAGGAGGTAGAGGGTGACGACGCGGATGCCGAGGTCATCGCACCAGGTGAGGAACTCGCTGATCTTCGCGGCGCCGGCCCGGTGCCCGTGCGCGGCGGTCTCGAGCATGCGGGCCTTGGCCCAGCGGCGGTTGCCGTCGACGATCATGGCGACGTGGTGGGGCAGCTCGGCCCCGTCGAGCTCACGGCGCAGACGCCGCTGGTACAGGCCGTACAGCAGGCCGCCGGCCACGGGAGGCCGTCCGGGACTCTTCACGTGCCCAGGTTAACCCACCCGCGCGGTCCCAGCGGTCGCCGGGCCGCCTCCCCTACGCTCGCCCTCATGAGCACCTCCTCGCCCTCTCCGGTCGCCGACGACGGCGGTGCGGAGCTGCCGAACGTCCCCCTGCTCGACGACGCCCTCGACTACTCCTCGATCGAGCGCAAGCCCACGTGGCGCGGCTGGATCCACGCGGGGACGTTCCCGGTCGCGATCGCGACCGGGATCGTGCTGGTCGTGCTCGCCGACGGCGCCGCGGCGACCTGGGCCTGTGCGGTCTTCATGACGACGTCGATGCTGCTCTTCGGCATCTCGGCGACGTACCACCGGTTCCCGTGGAGCCCGCGGGCGAAGATGTTCCTCAAGCGGCTGGACCACTCGAACATCTTCCTGCTGATCGCCGGCACGTACACGCCGATCGCGGCGATCGCCCTGCCGCCCGGCAAGTCGGCCCTGCTGCTGACGCTCGTCTGGACGGCGGCTGCCTTCGGCATCGCGTTCCGGGTGTTCTTCATCCACGCGCCCCGCTGGCTCTACGTGCCGCTGTACATCCTCATGGGGGTCGGCGCGCTCGGGTTCCTGCCCGACCTGTTCGCGGCGTCCGTGCCGATGACGGTCCTCGTGCTCGTCGGCGGTCTGCTCTACATCGTCGGCGCGGTCTTCTACGCGCTGAAGCGCCCGAACCCGGCACCCGGCCGCTTCGGGTTCCACGAGCTGTTCCACGCCTGCACCGTGCTCGCGTACCTCTGCCACTGGACGGGCATCCTGGTCCTCGCGCTGAACGCCCCGGCGTTCCGCTAGGCGCCGCCGCCTCGATACGATCGACGGCAGACCACCGCGCCGACGACGCCGCGATCGCCCGCCCGGCCACGCCCGGCGCGACGCCCCGGAGGACACCTGTGAAGCGATTCCGCCGCAACCAGGCCCGCATGCACCTCGTGATGATGCTGACCCTGACGTTCACCACGGGCATCATCGACGCCGTCGGCTACCTGGGCCTCGACCGCGTCTTCACGGCCAACATGACCGGCAACGTCGTGATCCTCGGCATGGCGATCGCGCAGGCCGACGGCCTGCCGATCGTCGGGCCGATCGTCGCCCTCGCCGCCTTCCTGCTCGGCGCCGCGATCGGCGGCCGGGTGCTGCGCGGCGGCCGGGCCGGCTGGTCGGGCCGCAGCACCGTCTCGTTCGGCGTGACGGGCGGCGTGCTGCTCGGTCTCGGCATCTCGACCTTCGCCGTCGTGCCGGAGGAGAACACCCCGTGGGCGTTCACGATCACCGGCCTGCTCGGCGCCGCGATGGGACTCCAGGCCGCGGCCGCCCGCAAGATCGCCGTGGCCGACGTCACGACCGTGGTCGTCACATCGACGATCGTCGGGATGGCGTCCGAGTCGAAGCTCGCGGGCGGCACGGGCAAGAACTTCCCGCGCCGCGTGCTCGCCGTCCTGCTCATCCTCGCGGGGGCGGGCGTCGGTGCCCTGCTGCTGCAGGTGCACATCGGCGTCGGCATGGGCACCGCGGGCGGGCTGACGCTGCTCGTCGCGCTGGCCGGTCACCTGCTGCGCGAGCGCCGTCACGAGCTCGAGGCTCGCGAGGCCGCCGCGACAGCTGCCG
>NZ_CAUPYL010000041.1:0-16436 GCF_963515265.1 uncultured Frigoribacterium sp. | reverse complement strand
ACGTCACCGCGATCTCGAGCGCGACACGTCCCGGGCGCGGGCCGGAGACGGCGGCGCCGGCAGCAGCGACGTCGGCAGCAGCGGCGTCGGCGGAAGCGGCGGGCGAGGGGGTGCGGGTGCGGTCGCTCATCCCCCGATCTTCCCAGAGGCGCCCGCCTGGGATCCTCCGTGCGAGGACGGCGAGGCCGCCGAGGGCGGGCCGCCGTCGCCGAGGGCGGGTACCCAGCGACCCGCCCTCGGCGCCGATCACCCGCCCTCGGGAGAAGGAGAGGCCGTGCGGCCCGGCTGGCCGACGCCCGAGTCCGGCGCCGCATGCCGCGCTCGGCATGGGCGGGCGAGCATCATGGGCACATGGTCCCCGTCGAAGCCTCCGCCGCCGAGAAGCCGTCCACCGCCGCGTTCCGCGCCGCCCGAGACTCGCTGTCGGCGCACGCCGGCGACCACGAGGCGGCCCGCGCGGCGTTCCGCTGGCCGGACGTCGGCGACTCGTTCAACTGGGCCCGCGACTGGTTCGACGTGATCGCGCGAGGCAACGACCGCGTCGCGCTCTGGATCGTCGACCAGGACGGCGTCGACCACCGGGTCACCTTCGACGAGATGCGCCGCCGCTCGGACCAGGTCGCCTCGTGGCTCGTCGAGCGCGGGGTCGCGAAGGGCGACCACGTCATGCTCATGCTCGGCAACCGCGTCGAGCTGTGGGAGGCGATGCTCGCGATCATGAAGGTCGGTGCGGTCATCCTGCCCACCTCCGTCGTCCTCGCTCCCCACGACCTCGCCGACCGGGTCGACCGGGGTCTGGTCCGCCACGTCGTCGCCGCAGTCGCTGACGCCCCGAAGTTCGACGACATCGCCGAGGGGGTGGGACGCATCGTGGTCGGCGGGGAGCGCCCGGGGTGGGCGTCGTTCGACGACTCGCGCCGAGCCTCCGAGACGGCGCCCGACGTCGCCACGGCGACGAGCGACCCGTGCCTCGTCTACTTCACGTCGGGCACGACGAGCAAGCCGAAGATGGTCGTCCACACGCACGCCTCGTACCCGGTCGGGCACCTCACGACCACGTACTGGATCGGCGTGCGTCCGGGCGACGTCCACCTCACCATCTCGTCGCCCGGATGGGGCAAGCACGCGTGGAGCCTCTTCTTCGCGCCGTGGACCGCCGAGGCGACCGTGTTCGTCCACGAGCAGGCGCGCTTCTCGGCCGCCGCCCTGCGCGAGCAGCTCGACCGGGCCGAGGTGACCTCGTTCTGTGCTCCGCCGACCGTCTGGCGCATGCTGATCCAGTCCTCGCTCGGCGAGCGCCCCGTCGCGCTGCGCGAGGCGCTGTCGGCGGGGGAGCCGCTCAACCCCGAGGTCATCTCGCGCGTGCAGCAGGCCTGGGGCCTCGACATCCGCGACGGCTACGGCCAGACCGAGACGACCGCGATCGTCGCCAACCCGCCCGGATCGGTCGTCCGGGCCGGCTCGATGGGCCACCCGCTGCCCGGCGTCGAGGTCGTGCTCGTCGACCCGGCGACGGGCGTCGTGGGCGACGCGGGCGAGGTCTGCCTCGACCTGCGGGTGCGTCCGGTCAACCTGATGGCGGGCTACCTGGGCGACGAAGCGCGCACGGCAGCGGCGCAGCGCGACGGCCTGTTCCACACCGGCGACGTCGCCACCCGGGACGCCGACGGCATGATCACCTTCGTCGGGCGCACCGACGACGTCTTCAAGTCGTCCGACTACAAGGTGTCGCCGTTCGAGGTCGAGAGCGTGCTGATCGAGCACCCCGCCGTCGCGGAGTCGGCCGTCGTGCCGGCCCCCGACGACGTGCGCCTCGCGATCGTCAAGGCGTACGTCACGCTCGCCGCCGGGTGGGAGCCGACGGCCGACACCGCCCGCGCCGTGCTCGCGCACGCCCGCACCGGCCTGCCGGCGTACGAGCGCGTGCGTCGCCTCGAGTTCGTCGACGAGCTGCCGAAGACCATCTCGGGCAAGATCCGCCGGGTCGAGCTGCGCGAGCGCGAGGAGGTGGCGGCCCGGTCGGGCGAGCGCCTCGCCGCGGAGTGGCGCGACGCCGACTTCCCCGACCTGCGGGGCTGACACCGCGCCTCCTGCGCCCCCCCTCCCCCTCTTCATTCAGGAACTTCGGTCCTGATCCGTGCACGGTTCAGGAACGAGCGAGCCGCGCCTCCTGAATGCTGCAAGGAGGCGCGGCTCGGATCAGGACGGATGTTCCTGAACGAGGGGGCTCGCGACCCGGGGTCAGTGCTCGAAGCGCTGCCAGGCCGGCTTGTTCGCGTACGTGTAGCGGTAGTAGTCGGCGAGGGTGAGCAGCGCCGCCGCCTCCTCGTCGACGACGATCGTCGCGTGCGGGTGCAGCTGCAGCGCGCTGCCCGGGCACATCGCCGAGAGCGGGCCCTCGACCATGCCCGCGACGGCCGAGGCCTTCGACGAGCCGACCGCGACCAGCACGACCTCGTGGGCGTCGAGGATCGTGCCGAGGCCCTGGGTCATGCAGTGCGTGGGCACCTGCGACGGGTCGTCGAAGAAGCGCGCGTTGTCGGCCCGGGTCCGCGGCGCGAGCGTCTTGATCCGGGTACGCGACGCGAACGACGACGTCGGCTCGTTGAAGCCGATGTGCCCGTTCGCCCCGATGCCGAGGATCTGGATGTCGATGCCGCCCGCCGCGGCGATCGCCTCGTCGTACTCGACGGCCGCGGCCTCGATGTCGTCGGCGCGGCCGTCAGGCACCCGCACGCGGTCCTGGTCCATGCCGAGCGGCTCGACGACGTCGCGGCGGATGACCGACGCGTAGCTCTCGGGGTGCTCGAGCGGGATGCCGACGTACTCGTCGAGGGCGAAGCCGGAGGCGCGCGAGAAGTCGAGCTCGCCCGCCTGCACCCGGGCCGCCAGCGACGCGTAGATGCCGGTGGGCGACGAGCCGGTCGCGAGGCCGAGCACGGCCTCGGGCTTCCCCTCGACGACCGAGGCGATCTTCAGGGCGGCGACGCGGCCTGCCTCGGCGGCGTCGCGGACGATGACGATCTCCACGCGTCAGGCCTTCGTCGCCGCGTCGGCGGACTCGGCCGAGACGTCGTCGTCCTCGCGACCCGGCGTCTTGAGGTTCCACTTCTTGATCACGAAGCTGAAGACGACGTAGTAGATCACCGCGTAGCCGAGGCCGATCGGGATCAGCCAGATCGAGTTCTGCGAGATGTTGAAGTTCAGGACGTAGTCGATCAAGCCCGCCGAGAACGTGAACCCGGTGTGGATGTCCAACGCGTTGACCAACATCATCGACGTGCCGGTCAGGATCGCGTGGACGATGTAGAGCGGCCAGGCGACGAACATGAACGAGAACTCGAGCGGCTCGGTGATGCCGGTGATGAAGGCGGTCAGGGCGGTCGACAGCATGATGCCGCCGATGAGCTTCTTCTTCTCGGGGCGGGCGTGGCGCCAGATCGCGAGGGCCGCGGCGGGCAGGGCGAACATGAAGATGGGGAAGAAGCCGGTCATGAAGACGCCCGCGCTGGGGTCGCCGGCGAAGAACCGGTTGAGGTCACCACGGACGATCTCGCCGCTCGCGTCGGTGTAGTCGCCGACGAGGAACCAGACCACCGAGTTGAGGATGTGGTGCAGGCCGGTGGGGATCAGGAGGCGGTTGGCCACGCCGTAGACGCCGCCGCCGACGACGTCGTTCGACGCGACGGCCTGGCCGATGCCGGTCAGCGCGTTGTTGAAGAGCGGGTAGATGAACGACATGACGACGCCGACCACGAGGCCGGTGACGGCCGTGAGGATCGGCACGAGGCGTCGACCCGAGAAGAAGCCGAGGAAGTCGGGCAGCTTCGTCCGGTAGAAGCGCTGCCACAGCATCGCCGACAGGAGGCCCATCACGATGCCGCCGAGCACCCCGTAGTTGATGACGGCCGGGTCGCCCGTGGGGGTCTCCTGCCCGGCGAGCACCAGCGGCGACATCGCGGTGAAGACCCCGTCGATGACCATGTAGCCGACGACGGCGGCGAGGGCCGTCGAGCCGTCCGACTTCTTGGCCCAGCCGATCGCGATGCCGACCGCGAAGATCAGCGGCAGCCAGGTGAAGACCGCGTTGCCGGCGGCGCTGATGACCGAGCCGCCGGTCTCGAAGCCGGGGATCGCGCCGAGCAGGTCGGGCTGGCCGAGGCGCAGCAGCAGGCCGGCCGCGGGGAGCACGGCGATCGGCAGCATGAGGCTGCGGCCGAGGCGCTGCAGCACCGCGAAGGCGGCTGAGCCCTTCTTCGGCTTGGTGGCCGTCGTGTCGGTCGTGGTCATCAGGGGTCCTCTCGTCGGGGCGCTGAGTCGTGCGGCAGGGGCCGTGCCCGACGGGTCGTCGGAGGCGGGGGAGGGCCCTGGGGCAGGAGGTGCGGGTCGGCCGGTCCTGTCCGGTCATGACCAGTGAGTGGTAGTTTCCTCAGACCCGCCGGTGGTGTCAACTAGGAGGCGCGCCCGGTCCTCGGACGCACCGCTCGGACGCAGCCCGTCCGGACCCGCCGCGGGCTCGAGCCCCACGACGAAGGAGAACAGCTCATGTCGAAAGCACAGGCCATGATCGACGGACTCGGCGGCGCCGAGAACATCGAGGAGATCGAGGGCTGCATCACGCGCCTCCGCACCGACGTCAAGGACATCTCGCTCGTCGACGACGCCGCGCTCAAGGCCGCGGGCGCCACCGCGGTCGTCCACGCCGGCGGCAGCGTCCAGGTGATCGTCGGCACGATCGCCGACTCGCTCGCCGAGGACATCAACGACCTGCTGCCGTGACCATCGCGCTCACCCCCGTCACGGGCCGGGTCGTCTCGCTCGCGGACGTGCCCGACGCGGTGTTCGCCGGCCAGCTCGTGGGAGCGGGCGTCGCGATCGAGCCGAGCGCGCCTCCTGCGAGCGGTCGCCTCGTCGACGTCGTCTCGCCGGTCGACGGCGAGATCGTCAAGCTGCACCCGCACGCCTTCGCCGTCGTGCACGAGTCGGGCACGGGCCTGCTCGTGCACGTGGGCATCGACACGGTGAAGCTCGGGGGCGAGGGCTTCGAGCTCGCCGTCGCCGAGGGCGCGACCGTCGCGGCGGGCGACGTCGTCGTGCGCTTCGACCCGGCGGTCGTCGCGGCAGCGGGGTACTCGGCGGTCTGCCCGGTCGTCGTGCTCGACTCCGCACCCGACAGCGTCCCGCAGCAGTCGGTCGGCAGCGACCTCGAGGCGCGGTCGCCGCTCTTCGAGTTCTGAACCGGCGCTGCCCGGAGGGCTGAGGGCTCAGGTGTCCTGACCAGGTCGCGCCAGGGGGCTCAGGCGTCCTGGGGCCCGTCGGCCGACGTCACCTGCATCGTGAGGCGGTACCGGTCGGACCGGTACCAGCTCTCGGACCGCTCGATCGGCTCGTCGCCCGAGAACGACACCCGCTCGAAGTGCAGCACGGGGGCGCCGTCGGGCGTCCCCAGCAGGGTCGCGATGTCGACGGGCGCCTCGCGGGCGGCGACCGTCTGGGTCGCCCGGGTCACCGGCTGGTCGTACTCGTCCGCCAGCAGGCGGTAGAGCGAGAGGCTGAGGTCGCGGTCGAGCAGCCCCGGCAGCCTGGCGGACGGGTACCAGGCGTCGTCGATGCTGACCGGCTCGCCGTCGGCGAGGCGCAGGCGCTTGACGTGCAGGGCCGGCTCGTCGGGGCCGAGCCCCAGGGCCGCCGCGGTCTCGGGTGCGGGGACGCACTCGTCGCGCACGAGCACGACGGTGCTCGGGCGGTGGCCGAGCGACGTCATCTCGCTCGTGAACGAGTTGAGGCGCAGGGTCGACTGCACCGCGCGGTGCGCCACGAAGGTGCCCTTGCCGCGGACCCGCGTCAGCCACCCCTCGGCGACGAGCTGCCCGACGGCCTGCCGCACCGTGATGCGGCTGACCCCGTGGTCGACCATCAGCTGGCGCTCGCTCGGCACGGCGGCGCCGGCGGGCAGCTCGTCGGCCGCCAGGCGCTGCAGGATCGTGCGGAGCTGCTCGTGCTTCGGCACCGCCCCGTCGGTGATCCGCTGACCCGTCGCGTGCCCCATCGCCTGTCCCGTCGCCTGTCCTGATCCAGCCGGAGGCGGTGGTCCCGTCCGGTCATGACCTATCTGTCCGCTCCTGAGACTACGCACCCCCGCCGGGTCCGCGCTGGCCCGCGAGCGGGGCGCGGCCCCTGGCGTGCAGCGCGCCCCTGGCCTACACTCGACGGGACCCGTGGAGCGAGGAGGACCGTGATCGACAGCCCCGGCCCCTTCGTGACGGCCCCGTGAGCGCTCCCGACCGCGCCCCGGTCGAGCCTGGTGCTCCGCTGACCCGGCGTGAGGCGCTGGCACGGGAGCGCGCGGCGCTCGCCGGCTCGTCGGCTGCTGCCGCTCCGTCCGATGTCGCCTCGTCGGCTCCGGCACCCGCCGCTCCTGCGGCCCCTCCGGCCGTTGCGCCTAGCGCATCCGCATCCGCCGTTGCACCGGCAGCTGCGCCGGCCTCGGCCTCGCGTCGTGCCGTCGTGGCCGTCCGCCCTCGCCGGGTGCCCGCCTCGACCTCGCCGGCCCGCGCCTCCTCGTCGTCGCGGGTGCCGTCGGCACCACCCGTCGCCCGCGCGTCCATGTCGAAGGCTGCCCGTCGGCTGCGCGCCGCCGCGGTGCCCGCCGTCGCGTTCCTCGCGAGCGGGCTGTTCTTCTCGTCCAACGTCACGCCGGCGACCGCGAGCGACCTCGGCGGATCGGTCGTGCAGACCTCGGCCGCGGCGCCCGTCCCCGGCCAGACGCTCGCCGCCTCGCTCGTGGTGCTCACCGTCTCGGAGCGCGACGCGTTCGTCGTCAAGGACGCCCCGCCTCCGCCGCCCCCGCCCCCCGTCGTCGCGCCGACGCCCGAGAAGGGCACCTCCAACGCACCGTCGACCCGCAAGGGCGGCGTGGCGGCGGGCGGCGGCACCATCGTCAACGCGGGCACGGGCGACATCCGCTGGCCGTTCCCCGGCACGGTCGTCCTGAGCTCGGGCTTCGGCCCTCGTGCGGCGCCTTGTGCTGCCTGCTCGAGCATGCACATGGGCCTCGACATGACCCCGGGAGGCGGCACGCCCATCGGCGCCGTCGCCGCGGGCACGGTCCGCACGTCGGGCCTGCACGCACAGTTCGGCCAGTACGCGGTCATCGACCACGTGATCGACGGCCAGAAGGTCAGCACCCTGTACGCGCACATGATCGTCGGGTCGAGCCCGCTGGTCGTGGGCCAGCAGGTCGCCGTGGGCGAGCTCGTCGGGCTGGTCGGCCGCAGCGGCGTCGCCACCGGGGAGCACCTGCACTTCGAGGTGCTGATCGGCGGCTCGACCCAGGTCGACCCGCGCGCCTGGCTCGACGCCAACGCCGGCCGCACGCTCTAGCCTTCCTCGCGCCCGCGCCCGCGCCGGCGCCCGCCGTGGCCCCGGCTGCCGGTGCCTCTCCTCATTCAGGAACTCGAGTCCTGAGTTCGTACTGCGCAGGAGGCGCGGTCCTGAAGCGTGCACAGTTCAGGCACCTTGAAGTGTCGCTTCCTGGATCCCGGCCGGGCGATACGGGACGACGCGGCTCAGCGACCGTTCGTCAGCTCCCGGCCCGCGGCCCACACGCGGGACACGTGCCAGTCGTCGGTCCACGAGACGGCGTCCGCGACGTAGCCGGGGGCGAGCAGGCCGATGCGGGAGTCCTCGCCGAGCGCCTTCGCTGGCACCGTCGTCAGGGCCTCCACGGCGCACGTCGGCGACTGCTCGGCGCCGGTCAGGGCGAGGCGCAGGGCCGCGTCCTGCGTCAGGGTCGAGCCGGCGATCGTGTCGGTGCCGGCGAGCATCGCGACGCCGTCGCTCACGGTGACGGCGAGCTCGCCGAGCAGGTAGTCGCCGTCGGCCGAGCCCGCGGCGGACATCGCGTCCGTGATCAGGGCGACGCGGCCGGGGGCGGAGGCGAACACCATGCGCACGACCTCCGGGTGCACGTGGACGCCGTCGAGGATCAGCTCGATCGTGACGCGGTCGTCGCTGACGGCCGCGACGACGGGGCCGGGCTCGCGGTGGCCGATGCCCGCGATCGCGTTGAACGCGTGGGTCATCATGGTCGCCCCGCGGTCGAACGCGGCGACCGCGAGGTCGTGGTCGGCGTCGGTGTGCCCGACGGCGACGACGGCCCCGGCGGCGACGATGCGCTCGACGGCGTCGAGCCCGCCCGGCAGCTCGGGGGCGAGCGTGACCTGCCGAACCACGCCGGGCACGGCCCCGAGCAGGGCGTCGACGTTCTCGGGGGAGGGCACCGCGAGGTGCTGCTCGGCGTGCGCGCCCTTGCGGTGCGGCGCGAGGAACGGCCCCTCGAGGTGCGCGCCGAGGACGAGCGGGTCCCGACGTCGCAGGTCGGCGATCGTCTCGAGCGAGCCCCGGAGGCGGTCGATCGGGTTCGCGACCAGGCTCACCAGCGAGCGGGTCGTCCCGTGCGCGCGGTGCAGGGCCAGGCCGCGCTCGATCTCGTCGGCGCCTCCGTCGTGGCTGGCGCCGCCTCCTCCGTGGGTGTGCAGGTCGACGAGGCCCGGGGTGAGGCGGGCGCCGTCGAGGTCGACCACGACGTCGGCGACCGGCAGCGCGCCTCCCAGTCCGTCTCGGCCGTCGCGGTGCCGACCCGGAGCCTCGAGCGGGAAGGCCTGCTCGGCCGCGCTGCCGGTCGCGACGATGACCTCGCCGTCGACGAGCATCCAGAAGCCCACGGTCTCGCCCGTGGCGTCGACGGCGTGGGCGTTCGTGAAGAGGATGGTGCTCATGCGCGGTCCTCCCGGCGGGCGGCGACGACGCCGGTGACGGCGGCGACGAGGGCGAAGACGACCGCGACGACCGGGTGCCCGAGCTGGGCCCAGGCGATCGCGGCCGCGCCCATCACGGCGATCTCGACGAGGCTGCGGCCGACCCGGTCGGTCGGCACGACGGCACGGGGCGAGCGGAACAAGGCCCAGACGACGACGGCGAAGCCCGGTGCGCCGAGCATGAAGGCGAGGGCGGGCCACGGCCAGGCCCAGGCCAGGTAGCCCCACAGCGCGAGCGAGAACAGGGCGAAGAGCTCGACGGCGAAGCGGAGCAGGTCGAAGGGGGCGGGGCGGCGAGCCGCGGGCGGACGGTGGTCGGCTGTCGCGGCGTCGGTCGGGGTCACGCTGCCAGCGTACGACCGTGGGCCAGGTGCGCGGCGCCCGCGTGCACCCCGGAGTGGACGATGCACCCCGAAAGGACGGGGTGCATGGTCCACTCCGGGGTGTTCCGCGGGAGACAGGCAGGTCAGCGGAAGACGATGGTGCGGGCGCCGTCGAGCAGCACCCGGTTCTCGGCGAACCAGCGGACGGCCTGGGTGAGCGTGCGGCTCTCTTCGTCCTGGCCGATCGCCATCAGCTCGGGCGCGCTGCGGGTGTGGTCGACCCGCACGACGTTCTGCTCGATGATCGGCCCCTCGTCGAGGTCGCTCGTCACGAAGTGCGCCGTCGCGCCGATCAGCTTCACGCCGCGGGCGTGCGCCTGTCGATAGGGGTTCGCGCCCTTGAACCCGGGCAGGAACGAGTGGTGGATGTTGATCGCGCGCCCCTCGAGCGCCGCACAGAGCTCGGGGCTGAGGATCTGCATGTACCGCGCGAGCACGACCAGCTCGATGTCGTAGCGGTCGACGACCTGCAGCACGCGGGCCTCGAACGCGGCCTTGGTCTCGGCGTCCGAGACGGCGTGGTGCTCGAAGCGGGTGCCGTAGAACTCCGCGAGCTCGCCGAGGTCGGGGTGGTTGGCCAGCACGAGGGGGATCTCGACGGGCAGCTGTCCGGCACGCTGGCGGAACAGCAGGTCGTTGAGGCAGTGCGCCGCCTTGCTCGCGAGCACGAGCGTTCGGGTAGGCCGGCCGACGACGTCGAGCTCGTGCTGCATGCCGTAGCGCTCGACGACGGGGGCGAGCCGGGCCTCGAACGCCGCGCGCTCGCCGGGCGCCTCGACCTGCAGCCGCATGAAGAAGGTGCCGGTGTCGTGGCTCGAGAACTGGGCCGACTCGGTGATGTTGCCGCCCGCCTCCACCACCGCTCCGCTGATCGCGTGGACGATGCCGGGGGCGTCGTCGCAGACGAGCGTGAGGGTCCAGTGGGTCGTCGGCGCGGCGGGGGCGGCAGCCGAGGAGGCGGTGGTCGGGTCGGTCACCAGCCCAGGGTAGTGCGCGGCGTGCGCCTGCTACGCGACGGCCGACACCAGCAGCGCCAGCAGCGCGACGAGCGGGAACAGCCCCTGGGTCGCGGCGGCACGCGCCTTGCTGCGGTCGGTGACGACGAGCACGAGGGCCGCGGCGAGCATCGACCCCGTGCCGGCGACGAGGAGGGCGAGACCGGCAGGGGAGGCCTCGGGGGCCGGGCCGACGCCTCCTGCGATCACCAGCACGACGCCGACGATCGTCACGATCGCGAGGAACAGGTTGTAGAAGCCCTGGTTCAGCGCGAGCGGCTTCGTGTGCTCGGCCTGGGCGTCGCTCGTGATGCCGAAGGTGGCGCGGACGCGCGGGGTCGTCCAGAGCACGGACTCCATCACGAAGATGTACACGTGCAGCAGGGCCGCGAGGGAGGTGGCGACGAGGGCGACGATCATGTGCCGACTCTAGGCCCGGGGGCGCGCTGCCCGTGAGGCGCTGTCCTCGCCGGTCACGTCCGGTTCCGAGCATCACGTCGCGCCGTGGCGGGACGGGACGCTCGGAACGGGACGGGACACCGCGAGGGCCAGGACGGGACACCGCGAGGGCCAGCGAGCGAGTCGCGGCCGACCGCACCACGAACGGAGTTGACACTGCGGACGCTCGCGGCTACCGTCGTGGAATCGGTTCCATGGAATCGATTCCACGACCAGTGCCACCACCGCAGGGCGACCTGCCGCACCACACGAGCTCACGACGGAGTAGCTGATGACCGCTGTCACGATCAAGGACGTCGCCCAGCGCGCCGGGGTCTCTCCGGCGACGGTGTCGCGCGTCCTGTCGGGCAACCCGGCCACGTCGGCCGAGTCGCGCGAGCAGGTCGAGCAGGCGGTCCGCGAGCTCGACTTCCGCCCGAACGCCCAGGCCAGGGCGCTGCGCTCCACGAGGTCCGACACGGTCGGCCTGCTCGTCTCCGACGTCCGGAACCCGTTCTTCGCCGACCTCGCCCACACGATCGAGCAGGGGCTGCTCGAGCTCGGCTACGTGACGCTGCTCGGCAACGCCAACGAGAACCGCGAGCAGCAGGACCGCTACCTCGACACGCTCATCTCGCGCCGCGTCGACGGCGTCATCGTGGCCCCGCAGGGCGGCGACTCCGCGAGCATCGACGCGCTGCTGACGCGCGACGTGCCCACCGTCTTCGTCGACCGCACCATCCCGGGCGTCGACGTGCCGAGCGTCACCACCGACAGCGGCCCCGGCATCCGTGCGGCCGTGCGGCACCTCGCCGAGCTCGGGCACGTGCGCGTCGGCTACATCGCCGGTCCGCAGAGCGTCTCGACCGGTCGCGAGCGGCTCGAGTCGTGGACGAGCGCGGTCGCCGAGAGCGGCCTCAGCGACGACCCGGCCCTCGTGCACCTCGGCGACTTCCAGAGCGCCAGCGGCTCGGAGGGCGTGCACGCGCTCTTCAGCCTCGACGAGCCGCCGACCGCGATCCTCGCGGCCGACAGCCTCATGGCCGTCGGCGCGATCGCGATGCTCCACCGCCTCGACCTCCGCATCGGCGAGGACGTCGCCGTCGTCGCCTTCGACGACGTCGAGTGGTTCTCGCTGCTGAACCCGGCCCTCACCGTCATCGCGCACAGCGTCGACGAGATGGGGCGACGCGCCGTCGAGCTGCTGCAGGAGGTCATCGCGGGGCGCCGTCCCGATTCGGTGACGCTGCCGAGCGAGCTCGTCGTCCGCGCCTCCTCGTCCTCTCCCGTCCCCACCCCGTCCCGACCCCTCGGCAGGAACTGACCATGACCACCTCGATCAGCGACGATCGTCCCCTCCTCACCCTCGACCGCGTGAGCAAGTCGTTCGGGCCCGTCCGGGTCATCGACGACGTCACGGTGCACGTGCGCGCCGGCCAGGTGCAGGTGCTGCTCGGCGAGAACGGCGCGGGCAAGTCGACCCTCATCAAGATGATGTCGGGCGTGTACCAGCCCGACGGCGGCGGCGTGCTCGTCGACGGCGAGCCCGTCTCGCTGCCCGGCACCCTCGCCGCCGAGAAGCTCGGCATCGCCACCATCCACCAGGAGCTCAACCTCGTGCCGTCGCTCAGCGTCGCCGAGAACGTGATGATGGGCCGGTTCCCGACCCGGTTCGGCATGGTCGACCGGCGGGAGCTGAAGCGCCGGGCCCGTGCCGCGCTCGAGCTGATCGGGCTCGACGTCGACGTCGACACGAAGGTCGCCGAGCTCGGCATCGCGCGTCAGCAGCTGGTCGAGATCGCGAAGGCGCTGAGCATCGACGCGCGCATCCTCATCCTCGACGAGCCGACGGCGGCGCTCACCCGGCACGAGACCGAGCAGCTCTTCGCGGTCGTCGCGCAGCTGCGGGCCCGCGGCGTCGGAATGCTCTTCATCAGCCACCACCTCGACGAGATCGCCGAGATCGGGGACACGGTCGCGGTGCTCCGCGACGGGCGCTTCGTCGCCGAGGTGCCCGCGTCGACGCCCGAGGCGGAGCTCGTGCGCCTCATGGTCGGCCGCGACATCGACGAGCAGTACCCGCGCGGCACCGGCGCCGAGAACGGCGCGGGCGACGTGCTCGTCGTCTCGGGCCTCACCGGCGAGCGGTTCCGCGACGTGTCGTTCACGGTGCGGGCGGGGGAGGTGCTGGGCATCGCCGGCCTCGTCGGCGCCGGCCGCACAGAGGTCGTCCGCGCGATCGCCGGCGTCGACCGCTACTCGGAGGGCACCGTCAGCGTGCGGGGGACGGTGCTGAAGAAGGGCGACGTCGCCGGCGCGATCGCCGCGGGCATCGGCCACGTCCCCGAGGACAGGAAGGGGCAGGGCCTCGTGCTGGGCGCCTCCGTCAACGACAACCTCGGGTACGCGACCCTCGCCTCCAGCGCCCGGGGCGGGCTCGTCGACTTCACGGGACAGCGCGAACGCGCCGAGGCGGTCGCCGCCCGGCTGCGCATCCGGATGCGCGACATCGACCAGCCGATCGGCGCGCTCTCGGGCGGCAACCAGCAGAAGGCCGTCTTCGGCCGCTGGATCATCGCCGGCTCCACGGTGCTGCTGCTCGACGAGCCGACCCGCGGCGTCGACGTCGGCGCCAAGGTCGAGATCTACGAGCTGATCAACACCATCACGGCCGCCGGCGGAGCCGTCGTCATGGTCAGCAGCGAGCTGCCCGAGGTGATGGGCATGAGCGACCGGATCGTCGTCATGCGCGACGGCGTCGTGGCCGGCGAGCTCGCCGCGGCCGACGCCACCCAGGACGCGCTGATGACGCTCGCCGCCCGCGACGTCCCGGACTCCGACGCGGCCTGACGCGACCGCGCGCTGCGCACCGGAGGGCCGCCTCCCGCGCCGCCTCCTCCTCACCACGACCCGACGAACCCCACCAGACCAGGAAGACACCCATGACCACCACCACCGTGAAGGCGCAGCGACGCTCCTTCGACATCAAGGCGTTCCTCGCCGCCAACGGCGCCCTCGTCGGGCTCGTCGTGCTCTGCCTCGCCCTCTTCATCGCGACGCCCGACTTCCTGACCGGCCGCAACCTCCTCAACATCGGCATCCAGGTGTCGACCGTCGCGGTGCTCGCCTTCGGCATGACCTTCGTCATCGTCGCGGGCGGCATCGACCTCTCGGTCGGCTCGGTCGCCGCGCTCTCGGCGATGGTCTCGAGCTGGACCTTCGCCACGGCGGGCCTGCCCGGCGGTCTCGCGCTCGTCGTGGGCCTCGCGACCGGCCTCGTCGCCGGCCTCGTCAACGGGTTCGCCAGCGCCTACGGCAAGCTGCCGTCGTTCATCGCGACCCTGGCGATGCTCAGCGTCGCCCGCGGCCTCACGCTCGTCGTCAGCGACGGCCGCCCGATCTCGACGCCCGCCGCCGTGTCGTTCCTCGGCGGGAACGTCGGACCCGTGCCGGTGCCCGTCATCGTGCTGGTCGTCGCCGCCGCGATCGCGTCGTTCATCCTCAACCGCACCGTGATCGGCCGCACCATGTACGCCGTGGGCGGCAACGCGGAGGCGGCCCGCCTGTCGGGCCTGCCCGTCAAGCGGATCGTCGTCACCGTCTTCGGCCTGGCGGGCCTCTTCGCCGCGCTGGCCGGCCTGCTGCTCGCCGGGCGCCTCGACTCCGCCCAGCCCCAGGCCGCGGCGGGCTACGAGCTCGACGCGATCGCCGCCGTCGTCATCGGCGGGGCCAGCCTCGCCGGCGGGGTCGGCCGCATCTCGGGCACCGTCATCGGCGCCCTCGTGCTCGTCGTCATCCGCAACGGGCTGAACCTGCTCAACGTCACGTCGTTCTGGCAGCAGGTCGTCATCGGCCTCGTCATCGCACTCGCCGTGGGCGTCGACGTGCTGCGCCGCAAGACGCGCAGCGCGTGACCCGCTGCGCGTGACCCGCGGCGCGTGACCCGCAGCGCGTGACCCGCGGCGCGTGACCCGCAGCGCGTGACCCGCGGCGTGGTCGCGACTCGACCCGCTCCTCCTCGACTCCTCCTCTTCCCCTGAACACCACCCGCACCACCCGAACCCCACCGAAGGACACACGATGAAGTCTTCCTCGTTCCGCAAGGCCGCCACCGTCGCCGCCGTCGTCGCAGTGGTCGTGACCGGCACCGCCGGCTGCAACCGCACCCCCGCAGGAGAGGCCGACCGCCCCACGGTCGTCCTGTCGCTGTCGACCCTCAACAACCCGTTCTTCGTCGAGCTCCGGGACGGCGCCCAGGCCGAGGCCGACGAGAAGGGCGTCGACCTGCAGGTCGTCGACGCCCAGAACGACTCGGCGACGCAGAGCAACCAGCTGGCCACCGCCGCGTCGAACGCCGACGCGGTCATCCTCAACGCCGTCGACAGCGACGCCGCCGGCCCTGCCGCCTCCCAGCTCAACGACGCCGACGTGCCGATCGTCGCCGTCGACCGTGCGGTCAACGGCGCCGACGTCGCGTCGTTCGTCGCGAGCGACAACGTCGCCGGCGGCGAGCAGGCCGCGAAGGCGCTGGCCGAGGCCATCGGCGAGCAGGGGGAGGTCATCGTGCTGCAGGGCGTCGCGGGCACCTCGGCCAGCCGCGACCGCGGCGAGGGCTTCACGAAGGGCATCGCCGAGTTCCCCGGCATCACCGTCGTCGCGCAGCAGACCGCCAACTTCGACCGCGCCACCGCGCTCGACGTCACGACCAACCTGCTGCAGGCGCACCCCGACGCGGTCGGCGTCTTCGCCGAGAACGACGAGATGGGCCTCGGCGCGATCCAGGCGCTCGGCTCGCGTGCCGGCACCGACGTGAAGGTCGCCGCGTTCGACGGCACCGAGGACGGCCTGAAGGCCATCGAGGCCGGCACGATGTCGAGCACCATCGCCCAGCAGCCGGGCGAGCTCGGCGCGCTGGCCGTCGACCAGGCCGTCAAGGCGATCGACGGCGGCGAGGGCGACGACGGCCCCTCCGACCAGGCCGTCGAGGTCATCACGGTCACGAAGGAGAACGTGGGTGACTTCTCCTGATGCACGGCTCTGCTGAGGTGGTCGGCGCCGGCGTGGTCGTCGTCGGCTCGATCAACGTCGACCAGGTCGTGACCGTCGACCGCCTCCCCCTCCCCGGCGAGACGCTGATCGGCACGTCGATGACGCTGCTGCCCGGCGGCAAGGGCGCGAACCAGGCCGTCGCCGCGGCCCGGCGCGGCGCCGCCACGACGATGATCGGCGCGGTCGGCGACGACGTGCACGCCTCGGCGGCGCTGCCGCTGCTCGTCGAGAGCGGCGTGGACGTCGAGCGGGTCGCCACGGCGGAGGGCCCCACCGGGCTCGCCGTGGTGAGCGTCGGCTCCGACTCCGAGAACACGATCGTCGTCGTGCCCGGCGCCAACGCGTCGGTCGACGAGGAGGCGGTCGCGCGGCACGCCGAGGTCGTCTCCCGCGCCGCCGTGGTCGTGCTGCAGGGAGAGATCCCCGTCTCGGGGATCGAGCGCGCGGCACGGCTCGCGACGGGCCGCCTGGTGCTCAACCTGGCGCCCGTCGTCGCGGTCTCGGCCGAGGTCGTCCGGCTCGCGGACCCGCTGGTGCTCAACGAGCACGAGGGGCGCCTGCTGCTCGAGCTCGTCGCCCCGGAGGCTGCCGAGCGCCTCGCGGGACGGGACGCGTCGGACGACGCGACCGGCGCCTCCTCGGCTGCTGCCTCGTCGGACGCCTCGGCTGCTGTCTCGTCGGACGCCTCGGCTGCTGCCTCGTCGGACGCTGCGTCGGCGGGCGGCGACGCGGCCGTCGTCGCCGAGCTGCGC
>NZ_CAUPYL010000040.1:0-16513 GCF_963515265.1 uncultured Frigoribacterium sp. | reverse complement strand
CCGCCCAGGCGCTCGCCGCCCAGCAGCAGGCCGAGCAGGCCAGCGCGGCTGCTGCCGCAGCGTCGTCGACCTCGTCGTCCGCCAGCTCGGCGGGCACCGGCTCCGGGTCGTCGCGCTCGATGGCCACCGAGGCCATCGCCTCGTCCGGCTCGACGGGCCAGGCCGCCGTGTACCAGGCGGCCCTGCAGTACGTCGGCACGCCCTACGTCTTCGGCGGCGCGACGCCCGCCGGCTTCGACTGCTCCGGCTTCATCATGTACGTCTACGCGAAGTTCGGCGTCTCGCTGCCGCACTCCGTGGGCAGCCAGGCCGCCCTGGGCGCGACGATCTCGGCCTCGGAGGCGCGCCCCGGCGACGTCGTCGTCTTCAACGACGGCTCGCACGACGGCTTCTACGCGGGGAACGGGATGATCCTCGACGCGCCGAAGCCCGGCGGCTCCGTCAGCGTGCGCCCGCTCTGGAGCAGCGCGGTGCACTACGTGCGCTACGCCGTCTAGGGGACGGTCGCCCGCCTCCTCGGCTCGGCTGTCGGTCGAGCAGCAGTGAACGAGCAGTGAAGAGCCGCCCCGCCCCTAGGCAGGGCGGCTCTCGCGGGTTAACCTGGCGATCTCGGAGTTCCGCTGAGACCAGGAGCGTCACATGAGCCGCACGACAGCCACCCGCACCATGGGCGAGCTGTCGCATGAGCACATACGACACACCGCCGTTCGATAGAGCACCGTCATCCGTGACGGTGCTTTTTTCGTCCCGTCGGCCTGCTGGCCCCCGCTGCCCCGAGAGCAGTCGAATCCCTGGAAGCCGTCCAGGGTGCTTCGAAAGGGAAAGCATGCGCACTCTCGTCCTCAACGCCGGCTTCGAGCCCCTCGCCGTCGTGTCGTTCCGTCGGGCCCTCGTGCTCGTCATGACCCAGAAGGCGACGGTCGTCTCGGCCGACGCCGACCACCCCGTGCTCGGCGCCGGGTTCGCCTACGACCGCCCGTCGGTGATCGTGCTCACGCGCTACGTCCGCATCCCGCACGGCCGCACCGTGCCCGTCTCGCGCCGCGGAGTGCTGCGCCGCGACGCGCACCACTGCGCCTACTGCGGCCGGTCGGCGTCGACGATCGACCACGTGCAGCCGCGGTCGCGAGGAGGCGCCGACAGCTGGGAGAACCTGGTCGCGTGCTGCCTCCGCTGCAACAACGTGAAGAGCGACCGGACGCCGGCCGAGATGGGCTGGACCCTGCGCTGGCAGCCGAAGGCGCCGCACGGCGTCGGCTGGGTCGTGCGCGGCACCGACCGGCCGCAGGCGGAGTGGGACGAGTACCTCACCGCGGCGTGAGCTCGTGCGCCGCAGGTCGGTCTCGCGTCGGTGCAGGCGCCGGTGCCTGCACCTGCACCTGCACCTGCACCTGCCTGGACTTCGCACCGGGTTTCGTGCACTGCACCGCGTCTAGTCCCGGTGCAGTGCACGAGACCCGGTGCGGTGACCCTGAGGTGCGGTGCCGCGACGAGGAGGTGCGGGTTCGGTAGACTCGCCCGGTCAGCCTCTGTAGCTCAATGGAAGAGCAGTTCCGTCCTAAGGAAAGGGTTGGGGGTTCGAGTCCCTCCAGGGGCACCTGACGTCGCTGCGCGACGAGGCCCCTTCCGGGACTCGAACCCCCGCGGCCCGATGACGCTTCGCGTCATCCCCGTCCAGGGGCACTCACTCACTCCCTCGCTGACGCTCGCGGGGCCCCTTCCGGGACCCGAACCCCACGGCCCGATGACGCTTTGCGTCGTCCCCGTCCAGGGGCACTCCCTCGCTGACGGTGAACCCGCGGCAGATCGGGGGCTACGGGCTCGGCGAGTCCGGCAGGGTCACGGCATACTTGAAGCCGACGTGCGAGTCGACGAAGCCGAGCCTCAGGTAGAAGCGGTGAGCATCGATGCGCGCAGCGTCCGAGGTCAGCTGCACCAGGGGCGTGCGGAGCTCGACGGCGGCTCCGTCGACCACCCATCGCATCAGCGCGCTGCCGATGCCGGACGAGCGCTCCGTGCTCGCGACGCGGACCGCCTCGACGAGCAGCCGGGTGCTGCCGCGGCGGGCCATGCCGGGGATGACCGTCAGCTGCAGCGTGCCCACGACCGCCCCGTCCCGATCCTCGGCGACGACGAGGTCGTTGCTCGGGTCGTCGACGATGCGACCGA
Source organism: uncultured Frigoribacterium sp. (assembly GCF_963515265.1). Lineage (NCBI taxonomy): Bacteria > Bacillati > Actinomycetota > Actinomycetes > Micrococcales > Microbacteriaceae > Frigoribacterium > uncultured Frigoribacterium sp. Next base: position 14,344 of record NZ_CAUPYL010000040.1, on the reverse strand, counting down.
GCGCCGACGCGTACGCGTCCACGTCCTCCTCGCGGGCGACGTCGCCTCGGCCTGCGCTGACCGGGTCGTCGGCCAGCAGCTGCATGACGGCGTGGAGGTCGTCCGGCACCGCTCGTCGGACGAGCACGTCGACGCCACGGGCCGAGACGACGACGGGGAGGCTCAGGTCGCTGATCATGGTCCATTCTCCCTGCACGCGCCCGCGGCGGAGGGGGAGCGGCGCGGCGCGCTCAGGCCCGGTCCGCGAGCCAGTCCCTGATCGTGCCGGCGACCCTGTCCAGGTGCGACTCGAGGAGGAAGTGGCCGCCGTCGACGAGCTCGACGCGAGCCGCGGGGGAGTCGTCGAGGAACGCACTCGCGCCGGCGGCGGCGAAGATCTCGTCGTTGCGTCCCCAGATGGCCAGGACGGGGACGCCGGAGGTGCGGAGCCAGTCGTGCACCGCCGGGTACAGGACGCGGTTGGTCGCGTAGTCGCGGAAGAGGTCGAGCTGGACGTCGTCCTGTCCTGGGCGGGCGAGGAGCGCGAGGTCGTGCTCCCAGGCGTCGGGGTCGACGGTCGTGGGGTCGGGCACGCCGTGGGTGTACTGCCACTCGACGGCCTCCCGTCCGAGCGCGGGGCGGAGCGCGTCGCGGGTCTCGCCGGTCCGCTCGGCGGCGTCGGCCCAGATCGCGTCCCAGAAGCTGGGCACGAAGCCGTCCTCGTAGGCGTTGCCGTTCTGGGTGACGACGCCGGTGATCGCCGCAGGATCGGCGAGGGCGAGGCGCCAGCCGATCGGCGCGCCGTAGTCCTGGACGTAGACCGTGTACCGCTCGATCCCGAGCGTGGAGAGGAACCGTCCGGTCACGGCGGCGAGGGCCTCGAAGGTGTAGTCGAACTCGTCGGTCGACGGGGCGGACGAGCGGCCGAAGCCGAGGTGGTCGGGTGCCACTACGCGGTAGCGGTCGGCCAGGGCCGGGATGAGGTGGCGGAACATGTGGGAGCTCGACGGGTAGCCGTGCAGCAGGAGCAGCACGGGGGCGTCGGCGGGCCCGGCCTCCCGGTAGAACACGTCGTGCCCCTCGACGGAGACGGTGCGGTGGTGGACGGCGACCATGAGTAACCCCTTAAGATTGTTTTACTGGTTAGGCGACGGTAGCATGGGTCAGGTCGCGCCGGACAGGTGCGAGGAGACGAGGACCGATGCTGACTGACGAAGAGCTGCTGCTGGCCGTGCTCAACAGCGCCCCGGTGGTGGACGGGCACCCGACGGACGACCTCGAGGGCGACCCCGGTCGAGAGCTCGCCCTCAGCTGGGGAGGCGTCGGCTCGGTCGACGAGGCCGCTCAGCTCCGCCGGGCTCGAGGAGCCCTCCAGGCCGTCATCCGCGGGGCCGGGCCGAAGGCGGTCGACGAGCTCGCGCGCGTGGTCGAGGGGGCGGTGCGCACACCTCGCGTCACGTCCGAGGGCGTGGTCTGGGACCTCGTCGCGGCGGACGACGACCGCCTCGCGACCACGGCCGTCCTGGCGTGGTCACGCGTCGCCGAGCAGTTCCCGGGCCGCGTCCGCGCCTGCGCGAACGACGAGTGCAACTTGTTCCTCGTCGACCACAGCCGCCCCGGCACCGCGAAGTGGTGCTCCATGGCGACCTGCGGCAACCGGATGAAGGCACGAGCGCACGCCAGCCGTTCCAGGTCCTGACCGGGTCCGGGTCATCGGGACCCGGCCCGCACCTCCTCGGCACCGCAGCGACGCCGAGGGCCAGACTGGGCAGATGACCCGCCCCACGAACTCGGCCCCCGCACGTCCGCCCGCTGCCGGAGGCTCCCGGGCGGACCGGCGGATCGGGCAGCGCGACCTCACCGAGTGGCGCAGCCCGGCGGGGCGACGGCTCGCCTCGCAGCACCGCGAGATCGCCAAGCGCGTCGGTGCCCGCCGCGCGCTCGTCGGCACGCTCGCCGTCGGGGGGAGCGTCCTCGCCGCGGCGACGGCCGGAGCCGCCTACATCTACGACGGCGTCACCGACCGCGACGGCATCGGCCGCCTCGACCGGCCGGCGCTCGAGAAGGCCAAGGCGCTGCGCTCGCCCGTCGTCAACGGAGCGGCCGCGACCATCGCCCACGTCTTCGGCCCGATCGCCATGCCGCTGCTCACCGTCAGCGCGGCGGTGGCCTTCGGGGTGCGCGACCGGCGGGCCAACCCCGTGACGCTGATCGTGGCCGCCGGCGCCGGGTCGCTGGCGATGACGCTGATCGGCAAGAAGCTGATCGCGCGCAACCGTCCCCCTCAGCACGAGGCGATCCCGCCCTTCGAGAAGTCGCCGTCGTTCCCCTCGGGGCACACGCTCAACACGACGACGATCCTCGGCGTGCTCGCGTACCTCGTCGCCCTGCGGCAGGAGAGGAACGGCCCCCAGGTCGCCGTCATCGGCGGGGCCGCCGCCGCTGCGGTCACCGTCGGCCTCTCGCGGGTGCTGCTCGGCGCGCACTGGTTCACCGACGTCGCCGTCGGCTGGGTGACCGGCACCGGCTGGCTCTCGCTGATCATCACGAGCCACCGCCTCTACCTCAGCGCCCAGGACGACGCGGAGATCTCCGAGTAGCAGCTCTCCTCAGGCACCGCAGAGTGGACGGAACACCGCCGAGCAGCGGGAGACGGCCACCAGCGGGGTACGGGCTGGACGCTCACCGTGAGCGGGGCGGGCACCTCCTCGTCAGCATGGACTGATGGCCACCGTGTTCCCGTCCCTGCTCGCCGACGACTCGCTGTCGCTCCTGACCCGCGGCTACGGCTTCGGCGCCCGCATCTGGGGTCGTGCCCGCGAGGGCGCGCGTGCCGTGCCCATGCGGCTGCTGGGCGACGAGACCCTGCTCGTGCGCGGCGCCGACGCGGTCGCGCTGTTCTACGACGAGTCGACGATCCGTCGTCACGGGGCGATGCCCGGCATCGTCCAGCAGACGCTCTTCGGCACCGACTCGGTGCACAGCCTCGACGGGGACGAGCACCGGCACCGCAAGGCGACGTTCCTCGACGTCGCCTACGAGGACGCTCAGGTCGAACGGCTGACGCCCCTGCTCGAGCGGGAGTGGTGGCACGAGCTCGACGCCTGGCTCACCGGCGGCGAGCGCTCGGCCTACGACGCCGCCGTCGGCGCCTTCGGCCGGGCGAGCATGACCTGGGCCGGCCTGCCGGGCACCCGGGCGGCGAAGACCCACTGGTCGGAGCGGCTGGCACAGATCGTCGACGGCTTCGGCGTGCCCTACTCGCCTGAGTACGTGCTCGCGGCGGTGAACCGCGCCTGGTCGGACCGGCACGCGACGCGCCTGGTCCAGGCAGCCCGCTCCGGTCGCCTCAGCCCGGCCGAGGGCACCGCCCTGCACGAGTGGGCGCACCACCGCGACCCTCGCGGCGAGCTGCTGCCCGCCCGACTCGCGGGCATCGAGCTGCAGAACAGCATCCGGCCGATGATCGCCGTCGCCCGCTTCGTCGCCTTCGCCGCCGTCGAGCTGCGCGACCGTCCCGAGTGGCGCCGCCGCATCGCCGCCGAGACGGCCGAGCGAGGCTCGCTCGTCGGCGGGCCGCTCGCGACGGCGTTCGCCCAGGAGATCCGCCGCACCGCGCCCTTCGTCCCGATGCTGCCCGGCTGGGCCGTGACGGACGTCGAGCACGACGGCGAGCGGGTCCCCGCCGGCGGACGCGTCGTGCTCGACATCCTCGGCACCGACACCGACGACGCGTCCTGGGAGCGGGCCGGCGAGTTCGACCCCGAGCGCTTCGTCGGGGTCGACGACTACGAGGCCCTCGAGGCGTTCGTCCCGCACGGCGGGGGCGACCCGGCCCACGGCCACCGTTGCCCGGGCGAGAAGCTGGCGATCGCCGGGCTCGCCGCCGCGGTCGCCGCCCTGAGCGACCCGCGCGTGACCGTGCTCGACGAGGGGCTCGACGTGAACAGACGGCGACTGCCCACGAAGCCGGCCTCCGGCGGTCGCGTGCGTGCCGCCTCCTCGTCTCGGGGCAGCGCCACTGAGGGGGCCGCCGCCGGTGCGGACGCGCCGTGGTGCCCCTTCCACCGCCGCTGAGGCGTCGGGGGAGCCGGGTCCCAGGCGGCGCGGTCCGGACCCGGGGGAGGACCTCTGGTCGGAAGGCCTAGAAGACCGCGGTGACGGCCAGGGCCAGCACCGCCACCAGGGCGATCGCCGCGACGACCCGCGACGTGCCCATGACCAGGCGCCGGCGGCGACCGGGGACCCAGTCGTCGTCGTCCGCGTCGCGCAGCTCCGGCGGCAGCTCGGCCTCGCGCAGCCGGGCGGCGCGCTCCCGGCGCTGCCGCTCGGCGGCCTCGAGCTCGCGTCGTCGCAGCGCCTCGACCTCGCGGTCGTGCTCGAGGTAGAGCTCGAGTTCCCGGTGCCGCTCCTCGGACCAGGCGTCCAGGTCGGACGCAGGAGGCGCCTCCCGGGCGACCGCGTCGGTCACCGGGCGTTCCCGCACCGCCTCGTGCGCCTCCTCGGCCGGTCCCGTCGCCGGGCCGCCCTCGGGCAGGTCGGCAGGCAGGTCGTCGGGGTGACCGTCGTGTCGCATGGGGGTCCTTCGCGCCGGGGGACGTGCACGGGGCAGCGTGCACCGACAGCGTACGTCGCGGCTCCTCCGCACGGGTGCCGGGGCGGCAGGCGATGCTCGACGGGCTCGTGGGAGACGCACCCGGCTGGGAACGGTCTCCGAGGTCCCGCGTCGGGAGCCGTGCATCCGGGGCGCCCGGGAGAGCAGTGTGGGCGGAGCACCACCCCCGCTCGACTCGTGTCGGCCCAGGCCGACGGACGGAAGGAGCCACTCGTGGCCGACAGCACCAGCACCACCCATCACGACGACGTCGCCAAGCTCGCGAAGCTGCTCGGCGACTTCGACTTCGCGATGCTCACGACCATCGACGACAAGGGGGCCCTCGTCGGGCACCCGATGACCCTGCAGGAGACGGAGTTCGACGGCGACCTCTGGTTCATCGTCGGCCTCGGCTCGACGGCCGTCGCGCACCTCCGGCGCAAGGACACCGTCGGCGTCACCCTCAGCGCCCGCGACTCGTGGGTCTCGCTCGCCGGCACCGCAGCCGTCGTCGACGACCACGCGAAGCTCGAGCAGCTGTGGAACAGCCGCGTCGAGGCGTGGTTCCCCGAGGGCCCGTCCGACCCGACCGTCGGACTCGTCAAGTTCTCTGCCGACAGCGCCGAGTACTGGGACAGCCCCGGCGGCAAGGTCGCCTCGGCCCTCTCGTTCGTCAAGTCGAAGGTGACCGGCGACGCCCTGGACGCCGACAACCAGAAGATCGAGCTCTAGGCGCACTCGATCGTGCAGGGCCCCGGGTCGTCGCCGACCCGGGGCCCTCGTGCGTGGTCAGGGCAGCGCGTGCGGACCGCCCCAGGCGGCGGGCCAGGTGCCCGGATCGATCTCAGTGCGCGGCGGGTACGGGCTGTGCGCCCAGGAATCGGCCCACAGCTCGGCGAGCAGCGAGTCCCTCGCGGGACCGAGGGCGACGTCCTGCTCGTGCTCGTCGAGCAGGCCGGCCTCTGCCAGCGTGCTCACCCCGTCCAGGACGTGGACGAGCGAGGGCGCCACCACCCGCGGAAGGTCGGGCCAGCTCGCGTCGACGACGACGCCCCCCTGCGGGGAGGACAGGTCGAGCACGGACTGCCACCAGCCCTCGCGCGAGATCGACAGCCACGCCCGGCTCCACTGCCACGGCTCGACGTGCTCGCGTAGCTGCAGCTGCCCCTCCGCCATGACCCGTGCGGGGAGCAGCGGACCCATGTCCATCGAGGGCCACCAGGGCAGCCGGGTGCCCTGGTGCTCGGGCTGCCCGTCATGGGTGCGGAGCAACAGCACGAGCTCGGCCGGCAGCACGAACGGGGCGACGGCGCCCCGGAGGGCCTCCAGGTCGTCGTCGCTGACCGGCCCGCCGAGGCTCGCCCACAGCTCGGGGCCGCACCGGGGCAGCACGTCGGCGAGCCGGGCGAGCGCGCGGGCCATGTCGTCGGTGAGAGGATCCATCCGCGCATCATGGCAGCGACCGGGGCCGGACCGGGGGCGTTCGACGTGCTTGACTCTCGACGGTGCCCCTGACCGGGGGCGCGACCCCGAGGAGGCGCCCGTGACGACACCTGCGCCCGGCGTTGACCCCGAGGAGGCGGCGGCCCGGCCCGTGCACCTGCGCTGGCGGTCGCTCGGCCTGGTCTTCGTCGGAGGGACCCTCGGCACGGGAGCCCGAGAGGCGCTGGCGCTGACCTTCCCTGCGGCGCCGGGCACGCTGCCCGTCACGATCGCCCTCATCAACGTCGTGGGCTCGTTCGCGCTGGGGCTGCTGCTCGAGTCGCTGCTGCGCCGCGGGCCCGACCGCGGACGACGGCGCGACCTTCGCTTGCTCGTCGGCACGGGGGTGCTCGGGGGCTTCACGACGTACAGCGCGCTCGCCGTCGACACGGGGCTGCTGCTCGACGGACACGCCGGCATCGCCCTCGCGTACGCGCTCGGGTCCGTCGTCGCCGGGGTGCTCGCCGCGGCCGGCGGCGTCGCCCTCGGAGCTGCGCTCGCCCGCGGTCGCGATCGCTCCCGCGCGCGCCCGGACCGGCGGCACGACTCGTGATCGCCCCCTGGCTCTTCGCCGCAGCGGCGCTCGCAGGAGGTGTCGGTGCCGGGCTGCGGCTCCTCGTCGACGGGGTCGTCCGCGCGGCCGTGTCGACGCGCCTGCCGCTCGCCACGGCGGTGATCAACGTGGGGGGCTCGTTCGTGCTCGGCCTGCTCACCGGGCTCGCCGCCTCCTCGGCTCTCGCACCCGGGTGGCTGGTCGTGCTCGGCGGCGGCCTGATGGGCGGCTACACGACCTTCAGCACGGCCAGCGTCGAGACCGTGCGGCTGCTCGCCGAGCGACGCTGGGGGCCGGGGCTGGGCTACGGACTCGGCGTGCTCGTGCTCGCCGTCGCGGCCGGCGTGCTCGGCGTCCTGCTCGGCTCGGCCTGAGCGTCGCGCGCCGAGCCCTCAGGAACGGGAGAGCGACGTCGGCCAGGATGGCGGCATGAGCCCGAAGCCCGTCGTCCTGTTCGTCTGCGTCCACAACGCGGGGAGGTCGCAGATGGCCGCCGGCTTCATGCGGTCGCTCTCCGACGGCACCGTCGAGGTGCGGTCGGGCGGCAGCGAGCCCGGCGAGAGCATCAACCCGGTCGCCGTCCAGGCGATGGCCGAGGTCGGCATCGACATCTCGACGGCGGTGCCGCAGCTGATGACGACCGAGCAGGTGCACGCCTCCGACGCCGTCGTGACGATGGGCTGCGGCGACGTCTGCCCGATCTTCCCCGGCAAGCGCTACGAGGACTGGGAGCTCGCCGACCCGGCCGGCCAGGGCATCGACGCCGTCCGGCCGATCCGCGACGACATCCGCGGCCGCGTCGAGCGGCTGCTCGCCGAGCTGCGGAGCTGACTCCCGCCCTGACGACGTCGAGGGCGGGTCAGCTGAACCGCTGGAGGAGCTCCTGGATGAAGGGGCCGACGTCGCGCGCCTGGTCGACGCCCGCCAGCGCGGTCGCGAGCAGGGGCCAGAGCGACACGAGCAGCGTCGAGATGACGGCGGCGACTCCGAGCACCCAGGCGAGCGCCCCGTTGCGGACCACGAGGATGAGCGCCAGCAGCACGACGGCGAGCAGGTAGCCGATCACGGCGGCCGCGGCGATGGAGCCGACCGGCACGTCGAGTGCGCCTGCGGTGCCGCCGTCGGCGGCCCCGATGAGACCGAGGACGGGAACGAAGACGCCCACCACGATCAGGAAGCAGAGCACCGCGGAGGTGACGAGCGCTGCCCAGACGGCGCGGGGCCGGGCCCGTCGGGTGGACATGGTCGTGCGTCCGAACATCGTCGTCGCCTCTCGCGGTCAGGTGGTGGTGGAGGAGGTGCGGGTCAGCGGGCGGAGGTGCCCTGGTCGTCCGTGTCGCCGTCGCGGCGAGCGTCGTCCGCCGTGTCGACGACGACGGTGGTGTCGCCGTCCTCGACGGTGACCGTCACGGTCGTGCCGTCGGGCACGTCGGTGACGACGTCGTCGGAGCCCGGCGAGGAGGCGCGGGTGGACGAGGAGGCGTCGCTCACGGTCTCGGCACGGTCGCGGTCCTGCTCGTCGCCGGCCCGGTCGGAGGCGTCCGAGAGGGAGTCGAGAGCATCGGCGGCGCGGGTGCGGGCGGCGTCCAGCAGGTCGCCGGCGGCGTCCCCCGCGTCGGAGGCGGCGCCTCCTGCGCTCGCTGCGGCGTCGTCGCCGCGACGGCTCGCCTCGTCGCGGAGGTCACGGGCCTGGTCGCCGAGCTCGTCGGCCTTGCGGCTCGCCTGCTGACCGAGCTCGTCGGCCTTGTCGGACGCGGCCTCGCGGACCTCGTCGGCCTTGTCGGCGACCTGGGCGGCCTTCTCCTGGATCGTGTCGGAGGCCTTGTCGGCCCCCTCCTTCAGGGCCTCGCCCACCTGGCCGGCGCGGTCGGCGACGGTGTCGCGGACCTGCCCGGCCTTGGCCTTCGCCGAGTCGCGGGCGTCGGCGAGGGCGGCCCCGCGCTTCTCGGCGGCGGCCTGACGGCGGGCCTCGTCGGCCTCGTCGAACGGGCCGTGCACGTCGGTGACGGCCACGTCGACCGTGACGGCCTCGTCGCCGACCTGGCCGACGGCGTGCTGCACCGCGGTGCGGACGTGGTCGGCCACGTCGGTCACCTTCGCGGGGTACTCGGCCACGACCGACACCTCGACCAGCAGGCCGGCGTCGGTGGTGCTCGTGCGTATGCCGGGGGTGGAGGTGGCGCCGACGGCGGTGCGGAGGGCGCCGGCGACGCGGGCGGCCGTGGTGCCCAGCTTGTGCACGCCCGTCGTGCCGAGCGCGGTCACGGCGATCATGCGGTGCAGGGCCTGCTCGGGCGACTCCGCCTCGGCGGGGCCTGCGTCGTCGAGGTCGATGGGGGTCACGTGGTGCGCGGAGTCGGTCACGGGGGGCCGTCCTTCCTGGAGGGTGCGGACCGTGGGGGTCCGGAGTCTGGGGGGAGCGGCGGTGGCTGCTCCCGGGCGTCGAGGTCGACGTGGTCGTCGAGGTCGGCCTGGCGGTCGAGTCGACGCGGGCGTCCCTGGCGGGACGCGGACGGCCCCCGCCCTCGTGCGAGAGCGAGGGCCGTCCGGGGTGGTGCGGGGTGCTGCAGCGTCAGTCGAGGCGCGTGGCCGACGACATCTGCGTGCGGAGGCCGCCGTTGATCTGCACGACCACCGGGGTGACCGTGCCGAGCAGCTCGTCCCAGCGGACGACCGCCTCGTCGACGGCGCGACGCAGGTCGACCGGCGAAGCGCCCCGACGGGCGTCCACCGTGACGCGGAGGACGTTCTCGCCCTTGACGCGGAACGCGACGACGTCGGCGGCGAGGACGCCCGGCGTGTTCGACAGGGCCTCCTCGAGCACGTTCGCCGCGACCTTCGCGTCGACGACGACGTGGCCGCCGGTCGGCGAGTGGCTGTCGTCCGACTCCGAGAGGTCGATCAGCGTGCTCGTGCGGCCGCCGCCCTGACGGACGATGAACGCGACGAGCAGGACGATCAGCACGGCGCACACGGCGGCCGTCACCCAGAGGATCCAGACCTGGCCGCCCGAGAGGGCGTCGGTCACCTGGCCGGTCGCGTCGGACGCACCGTCCGAGACCGTCTGCTGCACGTCGGGCCAGAGGGCGCCCACCGCGACGGCAGCACCGGCGAGGAGGAGCACGAGGCCCACGAGGAACACGACGAAGCGGTTGAGACCGCGGTTGGTGTCGTTCATCGACCGACCTTGCCCTTCTTCTTGGACAGCTTCACGCGGGGGCGGAGCGCCGGGGTGTAGTCGTAGCCGGAGATCTCGTCGCGGACCGCCTCCTCGATGCTGCGGAGGTCGGCGGTGCGACCCGTGACGGGGTCGATCTCGACCAGCGCGACCTTCTTGCCGACGCTGACGTTCACCCGGTCGGGGTGGACGTCGCCGGCGAAGCTGGCCGTGCGGGCGAGCGAGCGGGCGATGACCCGGTCGTCGACGACGGCTGCGGTGCGGTCGGCACCGGCGGCACGGCGTCCACGGCGACCGGGGGCGAGCGACACGACGATCAGCACGAGGCCGATGATCGCGACGACGACGCCGATCGCGGCGAGGGCGCCGACGGGGGCGCCGGCTGCTCCGAGCACGGCCGAGGCGGCGTCGGCGGGAGCGACCAGGAGGGGCGCGGTGCCGACGGCGGCCAGGACGGACTCGGTGCCGATCCAGGCGAACACCAGGATGAGCAGCACGGCGAGGGTGACGGCGATGCCGGACCTCGACGAGTGCGTCTCCCGGCGGAGGATGCGGCGGTAGGTGGTGCTGGTGCTCATGAGACCCGCCTCCTCTGGCTGAGCTCGGCGCCGGTGATCTGCAGGTCGACGCGTTCTACCTCGGTGCCGGTGAGCTGGCGGACCCGCTCCCGGATGGTGGTCTGGGCCGACGTGAGCCGGTCCAGCAGGGTGCCCGACGCGCGGTTCGGCAGGCCGAGCGGCGTGATGCGCACGGGTGCCTTGGCGACGAGGGTGAGCCCGCCGTCACGGTCGGTCAGCTCCACGGACACGTCGGACGACTTGGCGTCCAGTGCCTCCGCGGTGACGGCCGACACCACACGGCGCACGGCGCGCGACGTGATCACGGTGCGGCCGTGGGAGGCCTGGTCGGCCGTCACCGCCGCGGTCACGAGGACCGCCGCCCGCGGAGGGCGTCCGCGACACCGCGGACGTCCAGCTTGCCCTCGGTGAAGCGACCGACGAAGTAGCCGATCACGATCGCCAGGGCGACCAGGAGGAGGCCTCCGAAGCCGAACTGCAGGGCCGCCAGCGCGAGGACCGCGCCGACGAGCATGCCTCTGTTCGTCGCAGTCATTACTGGACGCGGCTGTCGTCGGAGTCGTTGTCGTCCTCGGAGGGGATGTACACGTCGGAGACGGTGACGTTGACCTCGGTGACCTCCATGCCGACGACCTGCGAGATGGCGTCGGTGACGGACGAGCGGACCTCGTCGGCGACCTGCTGCAGGTCGACGGGGTACTCGGCGACGATGACGATGTCGGCAGCGACCTGCTTCTCGCCGACCTCGACCGAGACGCCCTGGCCGCGGTCCTGCTGGTTGATGGCGTTGCGGATCGCGCCGATGGCACGGGCGGCGCCGTTGCCCAGGTCGTGCACGCCGGGGACCTGGCGGGCGGCGATGCCGGCGACCTTCGAGACGACGCCGTCGGCGATCGTGTTCTTGCCCGCGGCGTCGGAGGTGTGCTTCGCGACGGAGTTGGTGGCGGGGGCGACGTTGGTCATGTGGTGCTCCTCAGTTCGTGGTGTGCGTGGGTTGTTCGTGTGGACGACCGGGTGGTCGTCCGGGGCCCCGGTGTGGGACTCATCATTCAGACGCATCGAGGGCTGGCGGTGTCACGGTCGGTCAGCTTGCTCTCAGCATCCGGGGAGGCGGGGCTCGTTTTCTGGACGAGGGCCGTCGCCTCCCTGGCTGGGGGAGGCCCTAGCGGGCCAGGGTGTCGCGGGGGTACTCGCCGAAGCGGGCGAGGTAGGCCGCCGAGAAGCGGCCCAGGTTGCCGAAGCCCCAGCGACGGGCGACCTCGGAGACGAGCGCCTCCCGGGGGGACGCGTCGAGCAGCTCCCGGTGGGCGCGGTCGAGCCGCACCTGCCGGAGGTAGCTGGTCGGCGACATCCCGAGGTGCGTGCTCATGGCCTGCTGCAGCGTCCGCGTGTGCATGCCGACGGCGTTCGCCACGTCCGCCGGCGTGATGGCCTGGTCGGCGTACGCGTGGACGTACTCGGCCGCCTCGCGGAGCCGGGCCGTGCGCGGCGTGCGGATGCTGCGCGGCACGTCGACGGCGCGCCACGGGAACAGGTCGAGCATCGCCCGCGCGAACGTGAGCTGCCCCTCGAGGCGGGTCAGCGGGGGGACGTCCTCGTCGACGACGGCCGCCGTGGCCCCCGAGACGCTGATCCGCCAGGCCGTGAGGGCCTCGGCCGACAGCGTCGGCCCGGGCTGGAAGAGGACGCGCTGCGGCGGACCGCCGTGCCGCTCGGTCGCGACCTGTTCGAGGAACTCCGCCGAGGCGTGCACCAGCGAGTTGCGGTGAGGCGTCAGGGTGAACGAGAACGACGTCTCGGCCGGCAGCAGGAACGGCTCGCCGCCGATGCTCGCGAACGAGCCGCCACGGCTGGCGAGGGTGCCGCTGCCGTGGCGGAACCACGACATGACGTACTCGGTCGACCAGGGCACCTCGCCCTGGAGGTGGCCCGTGATCGTCGAGGTGCGCAGGCTCAGCCGGTCGTCGCCGGCCGACGCGTAGCGCCAGCGGAACGGCTCGGTGCTGGTGCGGACCCGGAACCGGCGACCGCCGTAGAGCTCCTCGAGCCGGGCGGCGGCCTCGCCGAGGTCGTCGCCGCCGTCCTCGGAGCGGACGTGGCGGCGGGGGGAGTCGTCGTGGGCGGCGGTGATCGCCCGGTCGGCGGTCGTGGGGGCGTCGGCGTCGGTGGTGGGTCGCGCCGTGGTGACGGGTCCTGTGCTCGTCGTGGTCATGCGTGGTCCTCTCGGTGCTCTGCCCTGCTGCGCGCGCCTCCTGGTGAGGGGCTCGTGCACCTCTGAGACGTCCGCCGAGGCGAGAACGTCACAGATCCACAGGACATGAAGGATCTTCGGTACTCGTGGCGGGATGGACGGGTCGAGGAGGTGCCCCAGAACGGGGGCAGGGCGGCCGCGTCGACAGCGCCTCGCGGCTGTCTGCCGACTCGGTCAGCGGCCAGTGCCGGACAGCTTCTCCTCGTGCGGTGGCATCCTCGGAGGCGCGACGGCCGTGACCTCGGCCGCAGGGCCGAGCCTGAGGAGGACGACATCTCCGGCACCGTGACGCCCGACGAGGCCCCCGGCCCCGAGTCCGTCGTCGACCCGCTCTCGTCCGCGACGGACGCGACCCTCGCGGTCCGCGCCCGCGACGGGGACGTGCACGCGTTCGAGGTCGTCGCCCGCCGGCACGGCCCGCTGATGCGCGTCTACGCCGGCCGTCTGCTCGGCACCGACCTCGAGTCGGACGACGTGGTGCAGGACGCGTTCCTCACCGCCTGGAGGCGCCTGTCCGACCTCGAGGACCCGTCCCGCCTGCGGCCCTGGCTGATGCGCATCGTGAGCAACAAGAGCATCGACCGGCTCCGGGTGCGCCGCGACCACGACGACATCGACGCGCACGACGCTCCCGCGTCCCGCGCCGCCGCCCCGGACCGCGTCGTCGAGTCGCGACTGCAGCTCGACGCGATGTGGACGGCCCTCGACAAGCTGCCGCTCGACCAGCGACGGTGTTGGCTGTTGCGGGAGACCGGCGGCTGGTCGTACGCGGAGATCGCCGAGGCCCTGCAGCTGCCCGTCTCGACCGTCCGCGGGCAGATCGCCCGTGCCCGCAAGTTCCTGCTCCACGAGATGGAGGCCTGGCGATGAGCGACCACGACGACGACGCGCGCGTGCCGGGCGCGCCCCCGCAGCCTGCGGACCAGGACGAGCTCGTGGACGGGCGCACCCTGGACGAGCTCGAGGACTACCTCGACCGCGGTCGCACGCCTCGTGACCCCGGCATCGAGGCGAGCGCCGAGTGCCGCCTGACGCTGCGGGCGCTGGAGCGGGTCCGCGGCCTCTCGCTGTCGGCGCTCGAGGACGAGGCGTCGCGCCTGCCGTCGCGCGACGACACCTGGATCTCCGGGCTCATCGAGTCGATCAAGGCCGAGGTGGTGGGCGGACGCGACATCCCCCTCCGGCACCCCGACCCCGGCGTGCGCCTCGGCGTGACCGAGGCCGCGGTGCGCGGGCTGCTGCGGCAGGTCGGCGACGCCGTCGACGGGGTCGTCGTGCGGTCGAGCGAGCTCGACGGCGACGTCGCGGAGGCGGACGCCCCGATCGAGGTGACCCTCACGATGACCGCGCGGTACGGCGTGCCGCTGCGCGAGGCGGCCGGCGCCCTGCGCGCGGCGGCGGTCTCCGCGCTCGCGCTGCACACCGAGCTGCGGATCGCTGCCGTGCACGTCGTCGTCGACGACGTGTGGCTGGACGAGGGAGGCGCGTCATGAGCACCGAGGACCGAGCGAGCGCCCAGCACGACGGCGCCCCCGACGACGGAGCCGCGGCCGAGCTGGACGACCTCTCGCTCGACCTGACCGACGCCCTGCGCGGCGTCGAGGGCGTCGTCGAGGTGCTCGACGCGCGGCCGGTCGTGGTCGCCGCGATCACCGCCGTCGCGGACGGCATCGACGGCGGCGGGCCCCGCGGCCTCGTGGACGTCGTGCGGACCGGGGGAGTGCTGACC